>QCPK01000005.1 GCA_003212555.1 Prochlorococcus sp. AG-436-K22
AGCCATGTGCAATATCAGTGGCAAAAACTTTTTTTCCAAATAACGCATTCAGTAGGCTTGATTTTCCAACGCCTACCCGACCAAAAGCAGCTATCCTTGCATGTCTATTTTCTAATCGATATATCTGTTTGCTTAGTGCCTGAAATTTCCCCCCAAACTGTACTTTTTCTAGTGGGCTTAGATTTAGGCACTCTTTCCATTCTTTGAGTAAAGCGCTATAAGCTCTCCCCTTGGGTTGAGAACGCATCATCTTTTCGATTTCCTCCACCAACCTGCCAAAACAGCTAGGACTGCCTCAGCTCCAATTACACCTACGAAGCCTCCAAATTCATCTACAACAACCCTTACTCCTTTTTTGTCTTTGTTGAAAGAGGTTAGTAGTCGATCAGCTCGAATCATTTCAGGCACGAATTCTACTGCTTCACAAAGATCTATTGGTGTTAATTGTGTTTGCCCTTGCACTAGTGCTGTTAGTAGACGTTCTCTTTTTGCTACCCCTAGTTCCTCTGCGATTCAAGAGGATCAGGCCAATTCAAATCCTGAGGTAGCTGGAGAACAAAAGACTAAAGCAGGTCGCCCAGGCATGCTTGGTGCGGCAGAAGTGCTTGCTTCTGCAACCTTTGATGCAGATGGCGTTCCTTCGGGTCATACACCTAAAGCAGATGAGGGAAGGTTTCTTTTAAAGATTCTTTGGCTTCCAGATAATGTGGCCTTGGCAGTGGATCAAATAGTTGGCGGTGGTACTAGTCCTCTTACTGCTTATTTCTTTTGGCCGAGAGAAGATGCTTGGGAAATCCTTAAGACAGAATTAGAAGAAAAAGCTTGGATTACTGATAATGAGAGAGTTGAAATCTTAAATAAAGCAACAGAAGTTATTAATTATTGGCAGGAGGAAGGGAAAGGTAAAACTTTAGAAGAAGCCAAACTAAAGTTTCCAGAAGTGTCATTTTGTGGGACTGCCTGATTTTTAATTAGTTCGAAGATTATTTATTTACTTAACACTGCTTGAGCTCTTGCTCTTGCTTTATTGAGGCTTTCTTTAGCTTTGATTTTTTCTGGTGAGTTTCCTTCCCCCTCAAGCTTTGTTAATTCATTCTTAGCTTGTTCTAGTTTCTTTTCTGCATCAGCTGAATCAATACTTGCTCCTAATTCAGCGGAATTTACTAACACGGTTACATCATCAGATTCAACCTCAGCAAAGCCTCCCATCAGAGCAATAGAGTCCCATTGTCCATTGTTGCTACGAACTTTTAGAACACCTATATCAATTGCTGTAACCATTGATATATGCCCTGGAAGTATTCCAAGTAGGCCTGTAGTGCTCGGAAGAATAACTTCTTCTACTGTGTCGTCAAACACACTCTTGTCTGGAGCAAGTACTCTGAGGTTGAGAGGCATTTTGATTGCTTAGTGGATGATTAAATTAGATTTGATGAATACTGAACTCAAAGGGATTAAGAAAACCCGTTGAGTTATTTATTGCTTTCTGAGTTAATCTTTTGAGCTTTTGCTTTTACTTCATTAATGTCCCCAACAAGATAGAAAGCCTGCTCTGGAAGATCATCTAATTCGCCTGAAAGAATCATATTAAAACCAGCAATCGTATCCTCTAACTTTACATATTTCCCTGACATCCCCGTAAAGATTTCTGCAACAAAGAAAGGCTGAGACAAGAACTTTTCAATTTTCCTTGCCCTATCAACAGTTCTTCTATCTTCTTCAGAAAGTTCATCAAGACCCAAGATTGCAATAATATCCTGCAGCTCTTTATATCTCTGTAGGGTTGATTGAACTGCTCTTGCTGTTTTGTAGTGCTCTTCACCAACAACAGAAGGTTGAAGCATAGTGCTTGTTGAATCTAAGGGGTCTACTGCTGGATAAATTCCTTTTGCTGCCAAAGCTCTTGCAAGAACTGTTGTTGCATCTAAATGAGCAAATGTTGTTGCAGGTGCAGGATCGGTTAAATCGTCTGCAGGTACATAAACCGCTTGAATGGAAGTAATAGATCCTTCTAGGGTAGATGTAATTCTTTCTTGAAGCTCTCCAACATCAGTTCCTAATGTTGGCTGATATCCAACAGCAGAAGGCATTCGTCCTAATAGCGCAGATACTTCCGAACCAGCTTGAACGAAGCGGAAAATGTTGTCTACGAAAAGTAATACATCTTGCTTGTTTACATCACGAAAATGCTCGGCCATTGTCAGTGCAGATAGACCTACTCTCATTCTTGCTCCTGGTGGCTCATTCATTTGACCAAAGCAAAGAGCTACTTTTGATTTGGTCAAATCATCAGCATTAATAACACCAGATTCCTTGAACTCTTCATAAAGATCATTACCTTCTCTAGTTCTTTCACCAACTCCACCGAAAACCGAAACTCCACCATGTTCTTTGGCAATATTGTTAATTAGTTCCTGAATTAAGACTGTCTTTCCTACTCCAGCACCTCCAAAAAGACCAACCTTTCCACCTTGTCTATAAGGAGCTAATAAATCAATAACTTTAATGCCAGTCTCAAATACTTTGGGCTTTGTTTCAAGATCAGTGAGCTTAGGGGCTGCTCTATGGATTGGAGCGGTCTCAGAGGTCTTAACAGGCCCTTGTTCATCAACTGGCTCTCCAAGCACATTGAAAATTCTTCCAAGTGTTGCTTCTCCAACAGGGACAGATATAGCTGCACCTGTGTCCATTGCTTCCATCCCTCTCACTAGGCCATCTGTGCCACTCATGGCGACTGCTCTAACACGATGGTCCCCAAGAAGTTGTTGAACTTCTGCTGTAAGAGCTACATCTTGCCCTGCAGGGTTTTTTCCTTCTATTCGAAGTGCATTAAGAATTTTAGGGAGCTTTCCAGCTGGAAATTCAACATCCAACACTGGTCCAATCACTTGTCGGATAACACCCTTGGTTCCGGTAGACGCAGTAGAAGCAGCAGCCATAAGAATCAAAAATCTTTTAAAGATTTACTTTTAAGCAAATCGCATTAAACCGCGCAAGACTACCACTATGTAGGGAGGGTATGTTGTGCGGTTCGGTCAACCGCACAGAATAGTTGTAGTCGGGAGGCTGCTTTGGTGAATATCTTGTTGTTCATATGGATGCGAGTATTTCTCGTTTCTTTAGGCGAAAATCTCGCTCAACTATTGATCCTGCATTAATTCATGGCGGCTGTATCTCTCAGCGTCTCCACTGTTAAGCCACTTGGAGATCGTATTTTTATTAAAGTCTCTGAATCAGAAGAGAAAACGGCGGGTGGGATTTTGCTCCCTGATACTGCCAAAGAAAAACCTCAGGTTGGTGAGGTTGCCCAAGTTGGCCCAGGCAAACGCAATGAAGATGGTTCCCGACAAGCTCCAGAAGTTGGAGTGGGTGACAAAGTGCTCTATAGCAAGTATGCAGGCACTGACATTAAACTTGGTGGGGATGAATACGTCCTTTTGTCAGAAAAGGATATCCTCGCTGTAGTCAATTGAATACCATTGCTTAGCCCAAAGCAAAACTTTACTTTTTAACCCTTCTTTTTTAAGCACATCGCCTCCTATGGCTAAGAGAATTATTTACAACGAACAAGCCCGCCGAGCACTCGAGCGAGGAATTGACATTTTGGCTGAATCTGTGGCTGTGACCCTTGGCCCAAAAGGACGAAATGTAGTTTTAGAAAAGAAGTTTGGTGCTCCTCAAATAATTAACGATGGTGTAACCATTGCTAAAGAAATCGAACTTGAGGACCATATTGAAAATACTGGCGTTGCCCTTATACGTCAGGCAGCTTCAAAGACAAATGATGCTGCAGGTGATGGAACGACCACTGCAACTGTCCTAGCCCATGCAATGGTTAAGGCAGGCTTGAGGAATGTAGCTGCTGGTGCGAATGCAATCACTCTTAAGAAAGGGATTGATAAGGCAACAGACTTTCTTGTTACCAAGATTCAAGAACAGGCTAAGCCTATAAGTGATAGTAATGCGATTGCTCAATGCGGAACTATTGCTGCAGGGAATGATGAAGAAGTTGGACAGATGATTGCAAATGCAATGGATAAAGTTGGCAAAGAAGGGGTGATTTCCTTGGAAGAAGGGAAATCTATGACAACAGAATTAGAAGTCACCGAAGGAATGAGGTTTGATAAAGGTTACATATCTCCTTATTTCGCAACCGATACTGAGAGAATGGAGGCTGTTTTAGATGAGCCATATATTCTCCTTACAGATAAAAAGATAGGATTAGTTCAGGACCTTGTTCCTGTATTAGAACAAATTGCTAAAACTGGGAAACCACTGCTAATTATTGCTGAGGACATTGAAAAAGAAGCACTGGCAACATTGGTCGTTAATAGGTTACGCGGTGTTTTGAATGTTGCAGCTGTAAAAGCACCTGGATTTGGTGATAGACGTAAAGCGATGCTTGAAGATATGGCGGTTTTGACTAATGGTCAATTAATCACAGAGGATGCAGGCCTTAAGTTAGAGAATGCAACTCTAGAGATGCTTGGCACCTCTCGCAGAGTGACCATTAATAAAGATACGACCACTATTGTTGCAGAAGGTAATGAGGCGGCTGTTCAAGCAAGATGTGAGCAGATCAAAAAACAGATGGATGAAACTGACTCTACTTATGACAAAGAGAAGCTTCAAGAGAGGCTTGCTAAGCTTGCAGGTGGAGTAGCAGTAGTCAAAGTTGGAGCTGCAACTGAAACTGAGATGAAAGACAAGAAGCTTCGCTTAGAAGATGCTATTAATGCCACAAAAGCTGCTGTAGAGGAAGGCATTGTTCCTGGGGGTGGAACAACTCTTGCCCACTTAGCTTCTGAGGTTGAATCTTGGGCAGCACAAAATCTCACTGGTGAAGAGTTAATAGGAGCAAACATTGTTGAGGCAGCTTTGACTGCACCCTTGATGCGTATAGCTGAAAATGCAGGGGCTAATGGTGCGGTTATTGCAGAGCATGTAAAAGGTAAGCCATTAAATGATGGTTACAATGCTGCTTCAGGTGAATATGTAGATATGTTGGCTGCAGGAATTGTTGACCCGGCAAAGGTTACTCGTTCTGGACTTCAGAACGCTTCTTCTATTGCTGGCATGGTTCTAACAACAGAATGCATTGTGGCAGATTTACCTGAAAAGAAAGAGTCTGCTCCTTCAGCTGCAGGAATGGGTGGTGACTTCGACTATTGATGAATGGACTTTGATTACTGATAAGAAAATCAGTTAATTCAAACATCAATGCAAGTCAGGGACTGGGTTTTTACTCAGTCCTTTTTTATTGCTTACCTATAAAAAGTTTGGAACATTGGTAAAAAAGTTTGGAACAATTCCAAAAAGCATTGGTATGGGGTTATGGGTGATTTCAGGTTTAGAACAAAGTTGGGAACACATTTACTCGCATCAATACGGGTATAGATAGGATTAAAGATCTAAGTTGAATTCAGTCAGGGGATGGATGCAGGTTCTTTTGAATTGGATTGCAGTCCCCTTAAAAATTACGCAGCATCTTCATTGATTTGATGTTCAACCAATTCCCATCCATTGCTCAATAACTCGAACCAAGTTTCATTGGCATCCTCTAACTCCATCGTGCGGGTGTTCTTGATCCTTGTGGGAATTCCTTCGCTAGTTGCATGCCAGAGTTGTGTAATCACCTTTGGGAGTCTCATAAGGGACTTTGGGTCTCTGATGAAGAAGAGAACTAATTTTTGTTCTGGATGCATTAACCATCCGCTTGGGGTAGGAACTGCACGTCCTAATTTATCGGTCATAAGTCAATAATTCATCCCATCAAAAAGCACCCGATGCTCACTGGTAAGACAGGTGCTCTTCTGGTTAGGACTGATTGCGTGAGGAATGTCCTAGTAATACAAACATACTAATGGTTGGACTTCACGTCAAGTAAAGGTTGAGAGTGTAGAAGCAGTTTTAGGTTCAGTCGTTTCTCTATCCATCCCCCAACTTGATTGAGGGTGAATGTCCTTGATATCAATCCCCTCAAATTCAAATAAATCATTATCTGGCATACGTTCATATTCAGTCGTGTCTGCATAAAGCATTGGACTCATTTGGAGATAGACCATTGGTTCAGTAAATCCATATACTTCAAATTCTTCCTTTGCATCTTCTTCATCCATTAGAGAGTCTCTCCGTGAATTGCTCTTGCAAACTGCAAAATAGACCGACCACCTAAGTAATCTAATAAGGACATTCTCCCTAGTCAGAAAGCAGTAAGTTTTGGTTATGGGTTAAAGCAAAAATGCTATTCAAATCAGATGACGGCAAATCCTTTAACCAAGAACAGGCAATAGATCTGCTGGTTTCTTTAGTTGCTACTGATGCAAAAATAAAAGGACTGGGAATAAGCTTGGTCTTTTTATTGTTTATTACTCTTTGGCAATCTCACATTTGACATATTTTTTAGGTGAGTTTATTTAGAATTATATTTTCTATGTGAGCCAGCTTCTTTCTTTCTAAGTCCGACAGCATGCATAAATTGGCTTGCTCATAATTGGTGTTTGGTTACTGTCATGCTCAAGCCCTATCTGATAGCAGAAAAAATCAGAATTCCCAGGGAATCTCTTTAAGCGGTTATGAAGATTGATTTTGTTTTCAAGCTCTTTGACATCTCCCTTCACATTGAATTTAATATGACAGATTTTTTTCTGAGCAAATCCACTTGATATAACTAGAAGATTAAAAAGTATAAATAAAAGTAGGATCTCTCTCTTTTTCAAACCACTCTTTGGAAGCTGAGAAATGTTTCTTTTAATAAGCTATATCAGTGAAAGTTAAAATAAGGATTCTTCAAGTATTATTTTAACCATCCAGCGCTAAGAATTACAGCAAGTCCGAGAAAAATTGTCAAGGAGAACCATGTGGCTTTATTCAATGTTGCTTCGGCACTGCTAGCGCTAGAGAACATAGAACTACCACTTGCGGCAATACCTCCCATCCCATCTCCTTTTGGACTATGTAGGAGGACTAGTAGTATAAGTAATAATCCACTGGAAACCCAGATCCAGGAAAGAATAGAAATTAACATGTGAAAAGCGTATTAGGCAGTTTGTGGGACAAGAGGAGCCTTAGATGAAGTCTCGATAGTCTCAATCAAAGATGAACCTGTCATTTCCTTAGGTTTCTCTAGTGATAGTAATTGAAGCAGTGTGGGTGCTATATCAGCAAGGCCACCACCATCTCTTAGGCGAAGTCCATTGCCTTGTCCTGCTATTTTCCTGCCTTCTCCTTCTACAAGAATTACAGGTACTGGATTTGTAGTGTGAGCAGTCCAGGGTTCTCCGTCTGGACCTTTCATCAATTCAGCATTTCCATGATCGGCTGTTATTAATAGTGTTCCATGCATTCTCCCAGTCGAATTGAGAATCTTTCCAACACAACTATCAACAGTATTAATTGCCTTTTTAGTTGCCTCATGAATACCAGTATGTCCTACCATATCAGGATTTGCGTAGTTAATAACGACAAAAGAATAAATCCCACTCTCAATTGCTTCTTGACAACTTCTTGTAAGTTTTTCTGCTGACATCTCAGGTGAGATGTCATAAGTAGCCACTCTTGGTGAAGGAACAAGATGGCGGTGTTCTCCAGGTAAAGGCTTTTCAATTCCACCATTAAAGAAGTAAGTAACATGCGGGTATTTTTCAGTTTCTGCAGTTCTGTATTGAAGTAGGTCATTTCCTGAAATCACTTGTCCCAACAAGTGGTCTAGAGATTCTGGTGGGAAAGCTACTGAAACGGGTAAACCAGTTTCGTATTGGGTAAAAGTAACTGTTTTAACTTTTGGGTGATACTTACGTTGAAAATTATCAAAATTCTGAATGGTTATTGCTTTAATCAACTGACGAGCTCGATCAGGACGAAAATTGAACATAATTAATCCATCCCCTTCTTCTAGGTAAGAGTTAGTAAGACGTACAGGTTCTAAAAACTCATCAGTGATATTTTCTTTATAGCTTTTTGAAATAACTTCTTCACTCGTCAATTTGCTGACAGGAAAGGCAGGATTAGTTAATAACTCGAATGCTTTCTCGATTCTTTCCCATCTATTGTCCCTATCCATTGACCAATATCTTCCGCATAAACTTGCCACCTCCCCAAGGCCTAGTGATGTAATTTTCTCATTAATAATATTTAAATATTGCAAGGAGCTTTTTGCAGGCGTATCTCTACCATCCGTAAAAGCATGAATTGCAACTTTTTTGATTCCTTTATCTTTAGCCCATTCTAAAAGTCCACATAAGTGATTTATATGACTATGGACACCACCATCTGAACAAAGGCCTACTAAATGGAGTGTTTTGCTATTTTCAATTAAATCTTTTGCAAAACTTTCCAGATTTGGAATTTGATCAAGTTGCTTAAATTTTATTGTGTTGCTAATTCTTACTAGTTCTTGTTGGATTATTCTCCCTGCCCCAATAGTTAGATGACCTACTTCAGAGTTTCCCATTTGATTATCAGGTAAACCTACATCTGCACCACTTGCTTCGATAAGTGTATGAGGGTATGCCTTCCATAATGCATCCATTACAGGTGTATTCGCTTCACTTATTGCATTATTCTTAGCTTCTTCACTATGTCCCCAACCATCAAGGATGGTTAAAACAACAGGAGCTACATGACCTGATTTGATTGAATGGGCGGAACTAATGTTCGGCATGTGTAGGATAAAGCCCTGTTTTTTGTAAGCTCTCATCTCAAATTACTTCTTTGTTGGTCATGGACATTATTTGTATTAACTTCCGTTAGCTTTTCCAAATTGAATCACATCATTCAAACCTGCACAAAATGACGTTCCAATCAATTATCAATGACTGATCAGCCTATTTCCCAAAGGGTAGAGATACTTTCTAAGGAAGAGTTGGCTAGAACTCTGACAAGACTTTCTTCGCAAATTCTTGAGAGTATTTCTCATAGTAAGGATTTGTTGCTTTTAGGAATACCCACTAGAGGTATTCAACTAGCAGAAGTGTTAGCCAGTGAATTAATGGAGAAAACAGGTCATAAAATTGAGCAAGGTATTATTGACCCTACTTTTTATAGAGATGATCTCGTTCGATTAGGCACAAAAATGTCTCCTCCAACTTCCTTGCCATCCAGTTTGGATGGGCGACAAGTACTTTTGATTGATGATGTCATATTTACTGGGAGAACAGTTCGAGCAGCTATTGAATCACTTCAGGCATGGGGTAGACCCCAGAAAGTAATGCTTTTGGCAATGGTTGATAGAAGTGGACATCGAGAGCTTCCGATTCAGCCTGATTTCTACGGTCGGAAGGTCCCTACTAAAAGAACAGAAACTATTGAGTTGAAACTAAATCAAATTGATGGCGAAGAAGGAGTTTACCTTGAAGATAACAAAGAGGAGTAGTAATTTACTTATCTCATTGAGCCAATTGTTTTTCTGATTACCATATTATTACTTCTAAGATCAAACCCTTCTACATGGAGTTGACAGAATTTATTTATAGAAAATCTTAGCTTTAAACAATCTAAGCCTGGCTCTCCAGGTTGATCTAATTTAATCATTACTGGATCACTTCTCCAAGGTGAAATTTTTTGGAAAGAACCTTGATCATTATCTTGAACAAGAGGTATTCCATTTTTATAAATAATCTCTTGGTGTTGATCTATTTTGATGTCGGCAATTATTAATTCAACTTCTAATTGATTTTCTGTATTGGCACTGATAACAATTTCCAGAGGTTTAATTGTTGGCCATGGTTGTCCTGAAAAGAAAAGGGGATGCCAACTATGATGTTTTTGCTTCTGGTCCCAATATCTTAAACCAATACCTCTATGTAATATATCTCTAACCATTACGCCTGGGGTTAACTTTAGTGCCCCAATTGCCACTGCTTCTATAGGTGGTGGAACAAGTAACTTAGCTTTCCCAATTTTCTGGATAAGAAACTTTTTAATAGAAGGTACCTGGGATCCTCCACCAACAACTACTATTCCTGTTAGATCTTCTATCTCGTAGCCATTTGACCTACCCATTGAAAGAGTTTTCTCTAATAATTTTGCAATACTTTTGAATAAACCTTTCTCTTTTAGCAGATCTTCAAATTCAATCCTTCTTAATGAAAATTGCTTTGGTTCAACCTGAGATTTAATGGAGACTTCTTCTGTAATCTTTTTGTTTTCATTGAGTTTGATATCGCTGAGTCTGCATTTTAATTTCTCTGCGACATTAAGAAGCAATTCTGTCTGAGGTGAATCTGGGTAAAGATAATTAAGTATCCATCTATCAAGATCTCTCCCACCTAATCGAATCCCAGCTTTGCCAAGAACTTTTGCACCTCGTAAAACCTGTTTGCTTTTCCCTTCTAAGTCTTCTCCACCAAAGCGAATTAATTGTGCAATTGGTTCAGATTCTCCTTCACCACCTTCAAGAAGAACCATGGACATATCAATTGTGCTTCCCCCTACATCAACTACTAATAATTTTGAACCTCCAGGGAGGCCTGCCCCAAAAGCTGCGGCCGTAGGTTCATCGACTAAGGCAATTTCCTGAACGTTTAAATCATGACAAACAGAATTTAGCCATTTCCTATATTCTTTATAAGCTTCAACTGGAGCAGTTAAAACAAGTTTCCTTATATCCAATTCACTCGGTATTTTCTTCCATATTTCTTTAATTAACAGTGCACCAGCATCTTCTGGGGATAATGCAAAATCCCTGGGGACTAGATTTTTTGGAGCACCTATCCAGCGTTTAAAGTCAGAAATTATGGCTTCATCTTTATTCTCCTCAAGAGTCATATTTTTGACTTCTTGGCCGAACAAAAAAGATGGTTGCTCTGAAATGGATGATTTCCAAATGACGCTTGGTATTTCCCCAGGTGCTCTGCTAATAGAAGCTAATTCAAGTAACTGAGCAGTTTCTTGATTCTCTGGCTGGAAAGCAACAACTGTTGTTGTGCTCCCAAGGTCAATAGCAAGAGTACCCGCTATTTTTTTTACATTGTTGTCAATTGGGAGGTTCAATTAACTTTCATTGTTTTCTATTTCTTGTATTTTGCCTTCTTTGAGGCCTTATCTATTACAGTGAATTTACTATTTTAAGATTTTTGTGATTAAAGCTGGATTCGATTCTCAAGATCTTGCAAAACGTGGCGAAAGTCTTATTCGTCAAGCTAGTAATAGATACTTAACTACTGTTCGTATAGCTTTTAGAGCTAAGCAAAGACGTTTTGATGATTTTGATGGATTGTTAGAAGAATCATCTGTAAAACCTGTACAAAGATCAATTATTGAACTTAGTGATGAGCAGGATCAGCCTGATTTATTGCCAGGGTGACTCAACTGGAGGGGCCAGGGTGGAGACTCGAAAGGGATATATCAAAGAGACAATTTAAGGTTTTAATAGGTGCTAAAGATTGTGCTGTTGAACTGTTAGAAACAGAATGGGATAGTTTGTGCGCGATTGTTTTTGACTTAATTGATGAGCATAGAAAGTTGAAAAATAATTTAATGGCCGAAGAGGAAATATGCCTAGAAATGGAACGTTATCCATGGTGGGTTTGTATCGATGGCACTAGAGAAAGTTGGAGCTTAAAGATAATTCTTTCAGAACAAGACCAAAAGACAAGAGGCTTAGAACTATTTTGGCCTATTGCAACAGCTCAGACTTTTACTGTGGCAATGAGAACAATGTGGGATTCCTCTTAATATAAATGTGATTGCATTCTTAAAGATTTCTAAGCTTTAGATATATCTTTAGACTTATTGCACATTCTTTCCACAGGTTTTTCCTCTTTGGCTTCACCGACATTAGAGGCTGTGGAAAAGAGACCAAGGTAAAATGCTGCTTGACTTTTGCAAATAATTAGCTAAAAGTCAACTGGACAAGAACAACTGCGAGAGGCTTACTCTCGCAGTTGTTCTTGTCTTGGGACCTGATGAGATCATCTTTTCACAGCCCTTTTGACGTTTCTGGCGGCATGTGAGGAATAGTTGTAGGAAAAATATTTGTCAATCATGCAAGGACATCAATTGAACAATCATTCGGAAGAAGTTTATTTGACCAACGTACTCCAGTCTGAAAATTCCATAATTAGCTTTCAATCTCATCTACCGCTTTCACTTAATAAGGCAATGAAGGATTTTATAGAGCGTTATCCAAATTGGGATCAGTATAGGTTGGTCCAAGCTGCTTTAGCAGGTTTCCTTATTCAGAATGGAATGGAATCAAGGACTCTTAACAGGTTATATATAGGAAATATGTTTGGATCATCTTTATTAATTCAAGGAGATTAAGTATCTGATTAGAAAAACAAACCAGGAAAATAATTTTGTATAAGGTTTTAAATTATTTTTTGACTTAGACCTTATCTAGCTGTTCCAATAGTTCTATAGCTATTTTTGAAATTATTGGCATTACAGACAATCTATTACCTTTTCTAATTAGAACTAATTCATTTTCATTAAAGCGCTCATTGATTTCTTTGAGGCTAAGTAACTTTTCGAATTTCTTCACATATTTAAGTTTTGCACAATCCCATCGCGGGCTTTCTTTCTTTGATTTTTGATCAAAGTAATTTGATTCTTTATCAAATTGGGTTGGATCAACTAGGCGAGTTTCTATAACTTCCATGAGTCCAATTATTCCCGGCGGCTTGCAGTTTGAGTGATAAAAGAAAACTTGATCACCGATCTGCATTTCCCTCATGAAATTTCTGGCTTGATAATTTCTAATTCCATCCCAAAGTGTTGCTCCTTCATTTTTGAGGTCGTCTATGCTGTAAACATTTGGCTCACTCTTCATTAGCCAGTAGTTAATTTCTTCTTTTGCCATGGTATGACTGGGATGTGGTTCTGAAGGTGAAAGTTTGAACAGAGTTTGAACAAGGCTATGACTGATGTCTCAGCTAAGCGAGCGTTTTGGCTATTTGTATTATCTCTTAAATCAAGAAGATAATACTTTTGTTCATAAGAAATGTGGATCAAGACCTTCGTAGCTATGTTTTATCTACATTCTTGTTGCGAATGTTTTGTACTAATTGCGGAGAGAAGTTGATAGGCACCCCCAATTTTTGTGGGAAATGTGGATCTGCTATTGCTTATAAAGAAGAAGTTCAGACTCCATATACATCAAATGAAAACGAATCAGTCTTTATTGATAGATCTAGTGAGGGGATAAAGGAAGACAGTGCTTCTCTAGAACAAATCGAATTTAAAGAGAGTTCATCGGTAGGAACTGATAACAGTAGCAAAAGAATTCCTCAATCCATCTCAAGCCAACAAGAACTCTTTATGGCAGCTATTGAAGCTGCAATGCAAAGAGGTGAAATTACAGATCTTTCAATAATAGATAGGCAACTCTCTGGTACAAGAGGGGACTCGATTGCACTGACTAGTAATCAAGGAAGACGTCTGGCTCGGATATACACAAGCAGAGCTCAAGAAATAATCAACAAGAAGAGAGAGCTTGGAGAAGAATGGAGCGACGAGATCTTGGAAGTATGGAATCGAGCCTCATCTCAAAAGGGATACGACCCAGGATTAGAACGTAGTAGACGTAATCAACAATCACAATCAGGAGGTGTAAATCAGAGAGGTGAATATGACGCTGGATTAGAACGTAGTAGCAGAAGTCATCAACAAACATCGCCTGAAAGTAAAGAGCTGGTCTTTAGAGCTGGGATATTCTTTTCAGGCAAAGGACTCCTTGCTATTGCTATCCCAGCTGGTTATTACTGTCTTTTGGCTGTCATTGGAAATTTAGTTCTTTACAGCGTTGAAAAATCTGCCGGTTTCGTTACTTTCTTAGGAGTGATAGCTATTACAGCTTCTGCCTATACAACTTGGAAGATAGGGAAAAAACTCAATAGAAAAAAAGAAGCTATGCATACGTTGTATTTCATACCTCTAGAGAAATGGGCTTTCATCCAAATTATTGTTTTTATTGCATATTTTATTTTCAGATAACCGATTACTATTGAATTAATAGACCGAATTAGAGTGATTTGTGCTAATTGCGGAGCAGAGCTTAAATCAGGTGCAAGATTTTGTGGTAAGTGCGGTACTGCTGTTATTACATCTTTAGGAGTAGATGAAAATCTTAAATCAAATGATGAAAAGGAGTGGTCTTCTGATCCCGGATTGGAACGTAGCAGAGGCAATAATAATCGTATAAATCAATCAAATATCAAGAAAAATTCTATAAGCAATAAATATTTCCTGTTTTATATATTTGCTTATAATTTCTATTGGCTTTTTCGAATATCTAGTCAAGTTTCAGGTAGGTTTTGGTCTGATCCATATGCCTTTGGAGCAGGCGCAGTTGCTATACCTACAATTGCTATGCTGTTATTTATGGGCATTTCTAATAAGCCAACTAGATTTTTAATACTTTTAGTATTCTCATTTTTCTTTCATATTGTCTTTACAGGTCAAGGGTATTAAGAATGAACCTCTTCTGTACTAATTGTGGTATTCAAATTCAACCAGATAATAGCTTCTGTATTGAATGCGGATCTCCCGTAGATAATCCAATTGATGAAGAGTCAGTCCAAGAATTAGATGAGCTTAAAGAAACTTCTGTCAGCTTTGATCCTGAGGATAATAATTTAGAAGAGCAATATATAGTTCAAGAAGAAAAAGAATTACTTCCAAGTATAGTTAGAAGACAGGACGAATTTGCTAATAAATTAAAAGATAACTTTAGTTATCAGAAAAAAGATTTAATAGAAGCTCTTAAAGAAAGGAAAAAAGATGCTAAGGCTTTATTTCAAAAAGCAGCTAATAAAACGAAAGAGTCAATAGCAAAAATCTTAGAAGACGAGGTTGATGTAATGGAAGAAAAGTTAGAAAAGCTACAGTCAATGTTTGCAAAAGGGTTACTGCCAGAAAATGAATATAAATTAATGAGAGATAAAGCAATCCAGGAATCGATGGAATATAAGTCAGTAACTTCTAAAATCTTGGAAGATCCAATGGACTCAGTCGAAACAAGATTAGCAAAGTTAAAAAGTATGTTTGAGAGAGAACTACTTGTCGAGTGTGAATACAATTCAATCCGAAGGAGAATACTGAATATCTAATGTTGTGTGCTAACTGCGGAGCAGAGCTTACGCCAAGAGCAAAATTTTGTGGGAAGTGTGGTACTCCTATAGCTGAGTTAGCTACAAACTATGATTCATATGAGAAGGTTGCTGAAAAATCTTTTAGGCAATTAAGTAAAAAGGAAACCTTTATTGCAGCTATTAAGGCGGCAATAATTTGTGGAGATATTGAAGATGCTTCAATTGTTGATAAGAGTCGTTCAACTAGAAGCGGAAATGAAATTTATCTTTGTGACTCGCTAGGGAGAAAACTTTCTAGAGTCTCTATTCCCAGAATTGAACAATTAATTAATGATCCATCAGCTTCTGATAAATCATGGATATGGGAGGACGATGTACTAGAAGCATGGGATAGAAATCGATCTCAAAAACTTAGTAGTGATTCATATAAAAAATGGGTAAGCAAAGATGAGCTATTAGGGGAATGGGAGAAGGAACCATCTCAGAAAAAGAAAGTTAAAGAAAATCCATTTGAGGTGATTTTTGGAATGTTGTTTAAAGTTATTTCTGCCTTGCTTGCCTTTGTTTTATTGTTTGTATTTAAAGCTGCCGTAAAAATGACGCCCCGGGCAATTAATCAATTGAATAAGGAGATGAATAAGCCTGCTCCGGTTTATGAAAACTACTATAAATAGTTAATTAAATCAAAGAGAAATAGCAAAAAATAGACCAAATCCATTGGTATAAAAGGGTTTATCTATGCCATAAACATTCGGTTAACTCTTCATTAGCCAGTAGCGCGGTTTAGTCATAGTCTGTAATCTCAGCGAAAAGTGGTGGTTTGAGTAAAGTTTGGGTAAACCCTTGATCTCAGGTTTTTTCTATATTGGTTAGTTGCCAAAACGATAGTGTTTTTTGACTGCTTTATGCACTTCCCATTTACAAGACATCCCTTCAGGAAAAACAACTAAATCACCTACTCCAAATCTGACAGGTTCCCCACCATCAGGAGTCACTGTGATATCTCCCTCAAGTATTAAACAAGTTTCTTTCTCGCTATATGTCCAAGGGAAAGTGCTTGGATCACAAGTCCAGATTGGCCAGTTTTTTATTCCTAGATCTTCAATTGTGCTTTGAGAGCATGGAGATGTAACGGAAATGCTCATTGAACCAACCTTTGCTTTCGGGGTTTTCTTGGTTCTATTATCTCTTATATGGAAACACCTAAGTGGAAACCTTTAGAAGAAGAAAGAGAAGTAATGGAAGTTGTCTGGATGCAAGTTAAGGGTGCTGCGAGAAATGAAAAGAGGAAACCAATGCGCAAGACGAGCACATCAGAAAGATGCTTGAAGAAATGGCTGACCGTCATTACTCATGACACACTTCCTTTTATGATTAATAACTAAGTAGAGAAAACAATTCCTAAGTTATTTAGATTTATGAAGGGCTGACTGCAATATCTACATTATGATCATGAAGTACATCCAATAGATTTATATCGGGTTCTAGGCTGACTTTATAGATTGTTCCATTAACTCTTATTACTTTAGCTTCGTCACCATTCGTAGGAAGAAATATTCGAGAGATTTGATTATTTTTTACTTCTTCAATAAACTCTTGATACCTAATGCAATAGTTATTATCTTGCATTTTTAATATAAATAATTGCTTTTCTAAGTTAGATTCTGAAATGCTATTTACTTGATTATTCATTATATTCACAATCTCACTTGAAGTCATACTTTTATATTTCTTGCATTCTGCTGACTTTGATTCTTTCTCAGCTTTTATTACTTCCTTTTTCTTCTTTCTTTCTTCTTTCCGAACTTTCATTCTTTCCTCTTTCTTTCTAATTTCTTCTTTCTTTTTCTCTTGAATCTTTTCTTTTCTTTCTTCGGTAAACGCCAACTTTTGATATTGAGGAACTATATATAAAATTTCAGCAAATTCACCAAAATCTTGGAAGTATATTATGCTTACGTCTACCCCAGAGGTGAAAGTTTGTATGTAAACAACATTTCTTTGGTTTCCTGAATCTGATTTGTTTCCAGGTATCAATTTGTTCATGCTCCAATTCTTTTTAGCATCTAAGGGGTAAAAATCCTTTCTTTTTTTGCTTATTATTTTATGAATAGACCTTATATTTTTGTAAAGTGAATTAGAACATCTCCTGTAGATGTTCTTTGCATTGAAATCCGTATTCTTAAAACTAGCAACTAATTTACATTTTTCTTCTATCTCCGCCTTGTAAGGTCGAACCGGATCATTAATAATTGAGCTGGCAATTAATGTAATAGGAACTGCTAAAAGTAAAACTTTAAAATATCTATTTCTAAAAAGCTTATTTGCCTTTGTCCCAATCTTGTCTACCTGCTCACCTGATAAGACATTTTGCTTTTCTAATAACGCTCTTCCAGCATTACTGATATTTCTGCTAACAGGAGCGAATGTCTTATAAGCACTATCTTTAATTCTTTCAATAACGAGAAACTTACTTCTTATGTAAGTCTTGCTACCGCAGAAATCACATTTAATAGAAGAAGAAACTTCATCCCATACGATTGGTGCTCCGCATCTATCACAGCTCTTTGGAATCTTCTTCATTTATTTATTCTTTGACCAGTCGCATTGACTTGCATATCTTTCATAGATGGTTGCTAAGCCTTTATCAACAAGATGTTCTTGAATATTCATTCCACCTATAGATAGTTCAGCGACAGTTCTTAGATAACGATCTTTGGAGATTCGATTAATAAAGACTTCTTTTCCAGCGACTAATCCACTGAGATAGTCTCTTACTGCTTTGGCTGGAATGGGATCAGCTCTCTTCCCTCTTAGCTCAGGAGTATCGATACACGCCAATCTGATCTTCTCTCCAGTGATTGTGGTGCAGGTATCTCCGTCATAGCAGTCCTTAATTACGACTGTGTCTAGGGGAAAAGGGGTTGAGCACCCTAATAATATTAAAAATACAGGTATGATTGATATTCTTTTCAAAAGAGAAATAAGTGAGAGAAAGTTTGAGTAAAGTTTGAGTAAATCTTTTCGGTTCGCTGAAAACGTAGTCCACGGCTAAAAGTTATGTTTTCATTAGCCAGTAGCGTGGTTCTTCTTTTGCCATGGTATGACTGGGATGTGGTGCTAAGTGTGAAAGTTTGAACAGAGTTTGAACAACACTATGACTGTTGTCTCAGCCAAGCGAGCTTTTTCGCTATTTGTATTATCTCTTAAATCAAAAAAAGAATGATTTTTAGATAATTAATCCTTTCTCGATATTCCTAGATTTCTTTTTTCTCTATCTCGTTTCATCTCTTCTTTGATTTGCTTGTAATAGGCAACTTCTTCTGGATCCTCTGAACCAAGACCATATTCCATAGTTGCTGCTATATAAATTTTGTGTTGTCTATGCGCACTGAGAGTCATTTAATTACCGCTCAAGTACTTAAAGATTGAAAGAACAGTGATCGTGATAATTCCATAGGTCCAAATAGTCCCGCTGTTATTAGAGAGCCTTCCCATCCATTCAGGAAGCCCTTTATTCTCGATGATCAGGATGTAGATGAATCCAAGAATTAATAGAGGAAGGATCAGAGCTAGGAAGGGATTCATTCGCAATGCTACTGATTACTTCTATTATCTCTTATATGGAAGAACCTCAGTGGAAACCTTCAGAAGAAGAACGAGAAATAATGGAAGCTGTTTGGATGCAGGTTAAAGGTGCATGCGAGAAACTTAAAGAAGAAACTAATGCTCAAGACGAGCATATTAGAAAGATGCTTAAAGAAATGGCTGACCGGTATTTCTCATGACGCGTAAAGAAGAAGACCATCATTACTTCAAGCCTGATGGTTCCTATTTTGGTAACCTCAAAATGTAGAAGACTACTTATGAAGAACTTTCAGCTCTTGAAGTTCGCGAAGTAGAAGATTGATTGCGTATCTTTTTGTTAGTTGAATGAATGAGACTCCTCAATCTTTAGCTCGTAATGCGAATGCAATAAAAATGACGATGAAAAGGCGAACTGATTTTGCTGGCAAATATCCTGAAGAGTGGAATGATTTACCTAGGACAAGAAAGGAAGCTCAAAGTATTAAGCCAGCCCCTATTCATTATTTCACTGCAAAGCTTTGTCCTTATGGACACTTGGAAAGAAGATTTACTGGTGGAGGAAATTGCTTTCAATGTTTGACCCTTGATGTTGCAAGACGGAGCCAGTTACAAAAGAAAGAGAGAGAAGCGGCAATTATTTCTAAACGAGAGACTCGAACTTGCCCAGAGTGTGGGGAGGGATTTTTACTGCGACCTAAAGATCGCCAAGATAAGATTTATTGTTCTAAAAAATGTGCAGGGGCAGAATCGAAACGTGCATATGTCAGAGCAGATCCAGAGAGGCGAAAGAAACAATCTGCTAAATCAGCAACTAAGCGATATAGAGAAAAAACCGTTGATCAAAGAAGAATAGATAGAAATAAATACAGTAAAAATCGAGGCCCGAGAAGAAAGGCAGCTCATAATGTGCGTACAAGAATTAATAATGCGATTCGTCATCGATTGAATGGAGGTACCAAGTCTTGGAGATTAAAAGACATAGGATTTGATGTAGATAAATTCATGGAACATATCGAATCGTTATGGGAGCCAGGAATGAGTTGGGATAATTATGGAGTTGGACCAGGCAAATGGGTTAGAGATGAAATAGTTCCAATGTGTTCATTTGATATGACAGATCCAAAACAAGCAAAAGAATGCATGAGATTAGAAAATCTTCGCCCTTTATGGCATGAGGCCAACCAGAGGAAGGCAAAGATTGATCTAAAATTTTCTAAAAGACATTAGTGGACTTTTTCTTAAAAGATTGAACTAAAAGCATATATATAGGATTTATATGATCTCGAATGGTTTAGACTTTCATTGATTTTTTACTTAACCGTAAAAGTGACACCCATAACGGCAGTGATATCTTTTTTGATTGTGCTTGTGTCATAAGAACCCCAGCTACTTACTCTTGTTGAATTAGGGACTGTGATTTGAAAAACACCAGTATTTACCTTCTTAACACTGCCTAGTTCCGAGCCTGTTTCACGGACGATTGCCTCTGCCCGAATACGAGCATCTTTAGTAGCTTTTGCAAGCATATCTATTCGTTTCCCAGCAAGTTTTGTAAAAGTAAATTTAGGACTACTAGGCTTTACCATTACCCCTTGACCAAGTAATTTGCTTATCTTTCGGTGCACTGAATTAATATTGTCGACGTCTGTACTTTCGATCTCTATCCATTGACTAGTTAACCAATTGGTAGAAATAATTTTACCTGTTTTATTGTTTTTAGTGACCTTTTTTGATGTAGTAGCAGGTCCTAATTCTACTGTTTGGTAGTCATTTGTTTTAACACCGTTGCTAGTAAGGAAGTTAATGGTTTTTTGCATTGACTTCGTATGGTTTTGATAGGAATCAATCTGAGAAGATCCTTTGGTCTGAACCTTGATATCCCATTTAGCCATATCACTTTCAATACGCTCTGTACTGGCTCCAGTAACAGTGATTGTGTCCTCTGCAGGTTTGAGCCCTGATACTAAGATTTTGGTAGCACTTGTAAATCCGATAAACCCCCCTATTGAGAGGATGGACATTGCGAAGACTAGAGGAGGAGTTCTGCGAAATACTTGAACGGAGTTACTAGATAGGGTTTTCAAAAATGAAAAAGGTTTCATGAAAATAACTTCGAAGTTGTGAGGAGGAAGTTGTAAGTGAAATCAAATCTTCTTTTCTTGGTCTTGATGTATACCCCAGACTGACCAATCAATTTTCATTTCACCGAGAAGGCACTTGATCGATGTGCCAATCTTTGAGCCGGTCCCTGATAATGCCTTATGGAATAGAGGCTCGCAATAGTACAAAAGTTTCTTTTTGTCTCGATGGAGAGAATTTTATTTATTTTACTAGGAGTATTAAGACTAAACTCTAATTAGTAAAATGTTTTATATCTTATATCTCTTATCTTTTTGAATTACTAATTAAAGAGAAATCTCTAGAAATAGACTAAATCCATTAGTATGACAGGATTTGTCTGCGCTGGAAACATTCGGCTCACACTTCATTAGCCAGTAGTTAGGTTCAGTCATATCAAGGGATCTCCAGGAATTGTAGTGTGTGAATAATGTGTGAATAATGTGTGAATGAGATAGCTACTGAATTCTTATAAGATTAGATGGCAAGTCAGAAAGCTTTAAATATTTTAAGTTTGATAGCTCATAAAAGATATCCTTTTTATTAATGCTCGCCTAATTTTTAATCAGACAGTCTTAGAGGCTTTTAGATGAATAAGTGGTTCAAATTTATTTTTTTAGCTGTTTTTCTTTTTTTCATTCAATTGAATCCTACCCCTGCGAATGCGTGCGTTGAAGGTTTGTCTTGGGGGATGGATCTTTATAGCGTAGAGAAACATTTAGGTGTGTCGTTGCACCCTGTCTCGGAAGGAGAAAGCAAAGATCTTTTTGAAGTTAGAGATTTCCAGATGAGTGGTCTACCTGTAAATAGACTTCGTGTTCGTGTCGAGGATAATCATGGATTAAAACAACTTGCTTATGAAATGAATTATGAAAACATGACAGAAGTATTAGCTGGTTTAAGACATCGATTTGGTCCTCCAGTTGGGACAAGTGTTGATATTGATGGAAGATCTCCTCAGCAACAATGGATTTGGCATACAGGAGAAGATGTTATTACAGCAGTTAAGAACGAAGATAGTCCTTTTTTCCTTTCTTATCGACCATCACTTTTAGATCCTTCTTTCCTTTGAAAATGTGTGAACAGTGTGTGAACGGATTTCTTAAATTTCTTCTAATCCCTGTCTATACTTACAGGTTCAATGTTCATTAGCCAGTAGTTAGGCATCCTGTGATGCCATGGGATCTCAGCGATATTGCGATGCGTGGATAGAAGTTTCTAAGGAGTGCTGTGTGATTTATTCACAAGAAGAAGCTTCGCTCAAGCACCCTTTCCTTAGTTTTTTTATCCAATTTTGCAAAGACTTTAATGTTCTTATATCGAGTTGGTAATATACCCAGCGGCCACTTTGCCTATCCGTGATAACCCCAGCGTCTTTAAGAACTTTGAGGTGAAAAGAAATTCTGGATTGCGCTAAACCTGTCTCTTGCATAAGGTCACAAACACATTTTTCCCCACTGGACAAGGATGCAATTATTTCCAATCTGATAGGTTCTGCTAAGGCTTTGAGTGAATCTATTGCTTTTTTATTGGCGACACCTGTACTCATTAATTAGTCAGCTAGAGTAATGCTGTAATTTTACAAGAATTGCCACAGCTATCAACAGAGATTGATGTATCAATAACTCTTGATATATACTATGCATGCATTTTGTCATGCGGAGTTTTATGCGCATTGGTATTAATGGGTTTGGTCGTATAGGGCGACTTGTTCTTAGAGCTCTCTGGGGTAGAGAAAATATCGAGATTACACATCTTAACGACCCATTCGGGGATGCAAAGTGCGCTGCACATTTACTTGAGTTTGATTCTGTTCACGGCCGATGGGATAAATCAATAAGTTCCGACCAGAACAAACTATCTATAGAAGGGCACTCAATATCTTTTTCTCAAGAAAGCGATTTCACAAAAGTTCAATGGGATGAGACAGGGATAGAGCTAATTCTCGAATGCTCAGGAAAATTCAAATCTCCTCAAACGTTAAATCCATATTTCGATACTTTAGGGATGAAAAGAGTTGTCGTTGCATGTCCTGTTAAAGGTGACATCCAGGGAGAGGATGCTCTGAATATCGTCTACGGTATTAACCACGATTTATATAAACCAAATAAACATCGCTTAATAACAGCTGCATCCTGCACGACTAATTGTTTAGCTCCAGTTGTAAAGGTCGTTAATCAAGCCTTTGGTATTAAGCATGGAAGCATTACAACACTCCATGACCTAACAAATACACAAGTCATAGTTGATTCATTTAAGCCAGACTTAAGAAGAGCCAGAAGTGGATCACAAAGTTTAATACCAACAACAACAGGCTCAGCAAAAGCGATAGGGATGATTTTCCCAGAATTACAAGGCAAATTAAATGGCCATGCAGTTCGAGTTCCTCTCCTCAATGGATCTTTAACTGATGCTGTATTTGAATTAGAGAAAGAGGTAACGCAAGAAGAAGTCAATCATGTGTTCAAAGAAGCTTCAGAAGAAACGTTAAAAGGGATACTCGGTTACGAAGAAAAGCCACTTGTATCAATCGATTATGTCAATGACTCAAGGAGTTCAATCATTGATGCTCTCTCAACCATGGTGGTCAACAAAACTCAACTTAAAGTCTATATTTGGTATGACAATGAATGGGGGTATAGCTGTAGAATGGCTGATCTCGTTTCACATGTAATAAAGCTAGAAAAAGAATAAAAATACAAGCATGAGATTATCGTCATTACAGCAATATGGAATCGTAACGACCAACTATTGGGCATTCACACTTACAGATGGTGCTCTAAGGATGCTAGTGATTTTTCACTTTCATAGCCTTGGATATACAACCTTAGAAATCGCATTCTTATTCCTTTTTTACGAGTTCTTTGGCATCGTCACTAATCTCTATGGTGGATGGATTGGAGCAAGATATGGATTACGTCTAACACTATGGGTCGGGACTCTTTTACAAATAGTGGCCTTATTGATGTTGATACCAGTTTCGAGTAGTTGGTCGAAACTTTTGAGTGTCATTTATGTCATGGTTGCTCAAGCGATTAGTGGTATAGCAAAAGATCTCAATAAGATGAGTGCCAAAAGTGCAATCAAAACTGTCGTTCCAGATTCCTCTGAAGAAGATGGTGGAAATAATCAATTATTTAAATGGGTAGCTATCTTAACTGGTTCAAAAAATGCACTCAAAGGAATTGGATTTTTTCTTGGTGGACTGTTGCTGACCAGTTTTGGCTTTAATAAAGCTGTCGGATATATGGCAATAGGTTTAGGTCTTTCGTTTTTATTGACAGTAATTTTGCCTGGAGACATTGGGAAGATGAAAAGCAAACCAATCTTCAAAGACTTATTTTCTAAATCTCAAGGGATCAATGTCCTCTCTTTTGCACGCTTTTTTCTCTTTGGGGCAAGAGACGTATGGTTCGTTGTGGCATTACCTGTCTTTCTTGAAACGTATCTAAATTGGAATTTTTCTGAGATTGGAGCGTTCCTAGGATTGTGGGTTATTGGTTATGGCTTTATCCAAGCGTTTGCGCCGTCTTTAAGAAATTTATGGGGAAATAAAAGAAGCCCAGGAGTTTCTTCTGTTCAATTCTGGAGCGCTGTCTTAACTGCAATACCAGCTCTAATAGCTATAGCACTATGGCGACAAAGTAATCCAGAAATAGCAATTACAGTTGGATTAATAATATTTGGATTCATTTTTGCAATGAACTCATCTATACATTCATATATGGTTCTTGCATATACGGATAAGGAAAACGTAAGTCTAAATGTGGGCTTCTATTACATGGCAAATGCGGTAGGGAGACTGATTGGTACGCTCTTATCTGGTGTCCTATTTATGCTTGGTTCAGAAACATCTGTAGGAATGCAAGTTTGTTTATGGTGTTCAAGCTTGTTTGTATTCTTATCATGGTTGACCAGTCTTTCGCTCCCTTCTATAAATAACTCTGACTTTTTTGAAAAGGATTCTGCACAAGCAGAAATTAATTATTGAGATAAAAAAAAGGAGGGGTTCAAACCCCTCCTTTTCTTAAACTCTTAAGTTAGAGAGTTACTGTCCAATTCTTTTGATGGCTGAACGAGCTTTGTTAAGAATTTCTCCTTTAAGCGGAACAAACCCAAGGGAAGGAGCTTTTTCTTGAGCTTTATCACTAAGAAGATAGTTTAGTGACTCTTGGATGGCTTTTGTTTTAGAGCCATTACCAGTCTCATAAGCAAGGATCCAAGTTAAAGTTGCAATTGGATAAGCTCCACGTGCTTTTGGATTTGGGTTTGTGCCCGCTAGATTTCGATCTAATGTGATTCCGTTGAGAGCTACTGCACCAGTATCCATACCTGGTTTTAAATACTCGCCTGACAGATTTTGCAGAGCAGCTGCTTTAATGACTCCTTTGACATAGGACTGGTTAACATAACCAATTGTTCCTGAATTGTTGCGAATTAATCCTGCAACACCAGCATTACCTTTTCCTCCAATACCAGCAGGCCAATTAACTGATTTGCCTGTTCCTAAAGTCCATGTTTTAGAGAATGCTTGCATGGAATTTGTGAAAGCTTTTGTTGTCCCAGAACCATCAGAACGATGCGCCCAAGTTAATTTCCCTGCAGTACAACCAACTTGCTTCCAGTCCGTGATTTTGCCCATGGCAATACGAACTGCTTGTTCTTGTGTAAGCCTGAGCTCACAATCGTAGTTATAGCCAAATGCAATGGTACCTCCAACCATTGGGATTTGAACTAACCCACGCGTAACTTTGGCAATATCTTTTGCTTTCATTGGATCGTCAGATGCTCCAAAGTCAACTGTTTCATCAATGAAAGCTCTTCGTCCAGAACCAGAACCAATAGCTTGATAGTTCACCTTGGGTCCACCTTCAGCAGCTTGATCGGCAAACCAACGTGTGTAGATTTTGGCAGGGAAAGAAGCACCCGCTCCATTAAGCCTCACGCCTGACGTGGAATCACTTGATCCACATGCCGTAATGCATGCTCCAAGAGCAGCAATGGAGACAAAAGAAAAAGCCTTCTTGGAGAAGGACATAAGAGAAACAAGAACTGAATTAATTGTACTCTAATCAATAAAAGTTGTTTTAATCAATTTTTCTTGATTTATTTGCTATAAAACGATGATGGAAGGTCGTCATTCAGAGCGGCTTTCACCCCTTAGGCGCTCGAGCCTTACGTCACTTAAGCCCTGAAGCAATTGCCGGCGATTTGGTCGCTAACCCTTTCCTCGCAATAGAAATCACTGACGCAAGGCCGAGGATCTCTGTAAGTTTCGTGCTTGAAGCAGCAACCGACCAGGCTCTTGCAACCCAGGCAATGCATGTACATTCTTTATATCAAGCATTGTTGATCTGATGCTATATTATTTGTATAATTAATCAGTCAAATGTGGCTGCAGCTAATTGCACGGTTTCACCAAAGGTTTTAGACGGATTGTCAAAATTTTTGGAAACTAGTTTTGCTAGAAAGAATATTGTTCATATTTCCAAAGGAAATTATATTCCTTGGCTTAAAGGCAAGATCTGGATTGTTGATTAGAGATGATGTAAAAAAGTTTGCAGAAAGATCAATCAAAAGCACAATTTATTTCTAACGATAGTTCTATTTTGTCCTTACTTATTAATTATGATTTTGGATCAATTAATTCTTGCTTTAGCTTCTTCTGATTTGCCAATGAGTGCCTTCACTATAAATACTGTTCTATTGGTTTCTTCCTTGCTGGTTTTTGGTATTCCACTTGCATTAATAATGCGTTCTCAAAAAGGTAAAACACCATTAGTCGAAAGAAGAACTCAGCTTTAGATCAACTTCAGGAGTGTTTTGTTGCCAATAGGTTGAGAAAAATCTTTCAAAAAAACAATCAATCTTCAACCAAATCATTGAAATGATAGTTGCGTGTAAGTTTGAAAACTGTTTTTGAGAGAAGTAAAAGAGCGATCAGGTTAGGAATAGCCATCAATCCATTTAAAGTATCCGCAACAGCCCAAACAATACCTCTGTCTCCTGCCACAGAACCAATAACTACAACAGAGACCCAGACTAATCTGAAAGGCATTATTGCTTTAGTTCCAAATAGATACTCTGTGCATCGCTCTCCATATAAGCTCCAGCCAAGAACAGTAGTGAATGCAAATAAAACTAGCCCAACAAGAACAATCCATCCACTTCCAGCAATCCCACTATTAAAAGCAGTGATTGAAAGATCAGATCCAGACTCTCCTGTTTGATATGCACCTGTAGTAATGATTACTAAGGCAGTCATTGTGCAAATAACAATGGTGTCAATAAAAGTTCCAAGCATTGCAATGGTTCCTTGCTGGATAGGATCATTAGTTTTTGCAGATGCGTGCGCTATTGGAGCACTTCCTAAACCTGCTTCATTTGAAAATATGCCTCTTTTAAAGCCCATTAGTATTACTTGAGTCAATGTTCCACTTGCAGCGGCTTTTCCAGTAAAAGCATTTGAAAATATCGTTGCAAAGGCTGATGGGATTTCCGAGAAATTACTAAGGATAATTATCAAACAAGCCAATACATATAAAAGTGCCATAGAGGGCACTATTGCAGAGGCTGCTTTTGCAATACGTTTGACACCACCAACAATGACTGAGAAAACAAGGATCCCCAATATGATTCCTGTTAAGAGCTTTGGAACGCCTGCTAAGGCAAGAGCACTTGAAACTTCAAAGCATTGGACGCCATTCCCAATGCCAAAACCTGCCAGCATTCCAAAAAGGGCAAATAATCCTCCTAACCAAGCCCATCTTCTACCTAGGCCATTTTTTATGTAGTACATAGGGCCACCGACGTGGTTCCCTAGTGAATCAATCTCCCGAAAGTGAACAGCTAAAACTCCTTCGGCATACTTAGTTGCAATTCCAAAAATTGCTATTAACCACATCCAAAAAATTGCACCAGGTCCGCCCATTGCTATTGCTGCAGCAACACCAGCAATATTTCCAGTACCAATCGTTGCAGAAAGGGATGTCATTAAGGCTTGGAATGGACTTATCTCGCCTTCTCCTTTTAGTTTGTCTGAGCTATTAAGTAATGTTTTAAACCCATAAGGTAGCCGAAGTAGAGGCATGAAATTTAGCCCCGCCATCAAGACGATCCCAGTTAGAGCAATGAGGGTTACTGTTGGCCAACCCCATGCAAAACTGTTGATAGGGTTATTTAGTAGCTCTACAGTTTTCTCAATTGTTCCTTGAGCTTGGGCGAAAATATTTACTGAGAAATTATTTTCAGTCAGAGAAAACACTTGGCACTTTTATAAACTGTTCTTGATGTTGCCATATGCTTGATTGGCTAGCAATCAATCAATACAAAATATTTATCAGTCTTAGTTAAGTCATAGACCATCTCGTCAGTGGAGTAGCTCTTCCTCATTGCATGAGTTTGTACTGTTGATATAACAGATGCAAATTCAAAAATATTTATAGGCACTTGTTTGTGTATTAAGGGCGCTATGAAAACGTAGATTTTTATCTGCCTAGAGATGTTCTCTGCTATTTCAGAGATCGACTTGTATGTGGTAGCTTTTTTCTTCTGAAGTACTCGACCCACTCAACTCAGACATCAATTGCTTCTCTGCCCTTATCGCATAAACCCTTTCCCGTAATTGGTTCATTTCGTCTTTGATTTCTGGTATTTTTTTCATAACTTTTCTAATAGGAATAAGAGCCATAATGAAGATATGAATCTGAAATTAACAGACTTAGTAAAAGATTTTGTAGAAACAACAGCTATGAAATTTTCAGCCAATTCAACTACTACAGTCTTAGATCCAAAGGCAATAAAAAAGAAGTATCCAGAAGCAAGGGTAATAGTTCTAGATGATAATTTTAATACGTTTGAACATGTAGCAAATTGTCTCGTGACAATCATCCCAGGAATGAGTAAACAAAGATCATGGCTACTTGCCGTGGAAGTAGATAGGGAAGGTTCGGCGGAAGTATGGAGAGGCCCGCTTGAACAGGCAGAGCTATATCATCAGCAACTGTTTAGCAAAGGATTAACAATGGCACCAATTGAAAAAACATAAATTTTCGCATCGTTTTTTAGATTAAGTATTTCTCCTTAAAGCCATTATTTGGTATCTGTTGCTACAGTTCTATCACGTTCGTCCCTTGGGGATGCATGTATTGGCAGCAGGGAACGGGGCTGTCACTTTGGAGGAATGTTATGAACACTCTCCCCTTAATCCGCTCGCAACTTCAAAGAGCTACAAGACTTCACAAAGCACAGTTGCTTTCGACTTCACATGGAAGCAAGTACCATGATCAGTCAGTATTAAATGCCAATAGTGCTGCAAGAAAAGAGAAGGCTAAACGTCTGCATCATGCACAACTAATGGCGTTCTAAACCCTTAATAAAATCGGGACGTAATTTTATTTTCTTGTCATAGCTTTAAGCTCATTTTTCATTAGCTAGCAAAGATCAAAAGGAGGTGTTTATACTCTTTGGGTGTTTTTCTTAGTTGGCTATAAATTAAATAGGAGTCCGAGCTCGTTGGTTAAGAAAATAAGAGCTGGACTCAAAGGGGGACATCGAAATACGTCCCCCTTCTTTATGCTCAAAAATGAATCGAAAGTTTGAGCAGGATTTCCATTATTAAAATCTTTTCGTCTCTTTCGTGAAAACCATACCTTTTAAATTGTAAGTAAGCTAATTTTGGTATACCTGAGGAGTCAAAGTGGCCATAGACCCTGATGTAATCCCACCATCAAGTTCTGAAGGATATGACTCTGCTCGCTTTGTCCCGAAGTGGGGTTTCTACCTTGCAATATCACTTGGTGTATTCGTATTAATTGGAATCTTGAAAGCGCTTCTTCCTTTGATTGTGATGTCTTTGCTTGTTGGGTTTATCGTGAGACAAGCAACTAAGTAATTAGATTTATAGAAATGCTTGTGTCGATGGTGGGCACACGTTCTTCTTCCATTTTGACCTTCTAGTTCTATGAGAAACCTTCTAGCCAGTGAGAGAACCAAGTGGATCTTTGTAATTGGGCTGGTTGCAATCGGGGCAGGCTTTACAGCAAAAAATGTAAGCTCATACCCGACTGAATGTCTTCCTAAAAAGGGCTTGGAACTAACTCAGTTAACAAGACCTCTGGTTTGAAATGCAAAAATTACTAATTACGCTCGGACTTGGAATTGCCGTAATAGGTGCTCTATATCCTTACTTAAAGCAAATAGGTTTAGGGCAATTACCTGGGGACATAATTTTGAGGGGAGAAAACTCCACTTTTTATTTCCCAGTAGTCAGTTGCATTGCGATCAGCTTGCTTGTTTCACTCCTACTGAATTTGTTGAGACCCTCCTAAATGCCATTAAATAAACCTATTCCAGATTCTGTTATGCGTTTGTGGCGTAAGGTTCGTAGATATGAATTGACTCGTACTCTTCGCGCTACACAGGAAAGGATGGAATATGTCAAAAAGTCCTTGGCTTATATTGACCGAGTAGAAGGCAGAACATCTAAATAAATGACTGAAGAATCTGGCAGAGATCTAGCACGACCTAGATATTCTTTTGTAATTCTCTTAGTTACATCAGGCATCGCATTATCAGTGGTACCTTTCTTACTTCTGAAGTAGTCGAGCAGTTCTAGATTGTAGAATTTTGCTAGAATAGATTTCTGCGAATCGCTGAGATCTATTGGTATAAATTATGGCTCGCTTTTCATTGGTCAGTAGCGTGGTTCAGTCATAGTCTGTAATCTTAGCGATACTCGATGGTTAGAATGGAGTTGGAATGAAAACTCATTCTTCCATCTCTTTTCTTTACTCTCTCTAATTAGGATTTGAAGGGAATAAGAATTACTGGAAGCTACAGATCACATCTAAATAAAAAAATGAACCATTCTCAATATTGTTTTTGTTTCTCTAATTCTTCTGGACTGCAGAAGGTGTAATTAATAAGGAGACCTTGAATGATACGAGCCTTGGAAAGGCCGATCTCATTACTAAATCAATGAAGCTTGTTCCAAGCTGTACTTTTAATGGCGAGATTAAGTTGCTTTGTTCCTGTAGATACTTTGTTCTTCTTAGAAATGTCCTCAGCATTCATTAAATGATTAGGCCAGCTGTATCCTTATGTGTCCATTCCTCTTGAAGACGCATGTTAGAAACTACAAGAAGCAACCAGTGCTAAGAAAGAACTCATCAGAAAGATCTTTAAAGAAATTGCAAACTGTTGTTGCTTCTGAAACTGTTTTGATTTTTATTAGAATGAAAATTTCTAATAAATATTATAGTAAATTATCTAAACGAATAAAACTCTCTTGAAGAAAAAATCTAAAGGGTTTGGTGATCAACAGGAGGATCTACCATCGATTGAAAGTAAACAAGATTTAAAAGGATTAAGCTTTCTTAATCAAGGGAATTTTTTAGAAGCAGAGAAAATATATCGGAAACTTTTTTTTAGTGGAGAAGGAGGCTACATAACCTTTTATAGACTTGCAACAATATGTAGATTAACTAATAGATTAGATGAGATGCATGCGCTTTTAAAAAGATGTATTGAAATAAATCCTAACGGCTTAGAAGCCCATCATGACTTGGCAAAGATTTATCTTGATAATAAAGATTTTGACAAGGCAATTTTACATAGTTCTAAAGCAATTGAAATTAAAAAAGACTGTGATTCTGCTTATAATATATTAGGGAATAGTTTCTTGTTGGCTGGCAATGCTCAGATGGCTATGAATGCATATGAAAAAGCAATAAAGTATAATTCTTCTTCTTTTTTAGCACATCATAACTTGGGTGTTCTTCAGGAAAAAACTGGTGACATAAGCTCATCTATACTTTCTTATGAAATGGCAGTTCAATACAATAAAAATTATTCAATAGCAAAATTTCATTTATGTGAAGCTTACTCTAAGACTTGTCAGTGGGAGAAATTATCCCCTTTTTTAGAGTGGCTTAGCAACATTGGTATTGAAGAGAATATTGATATCAGTCCATTATATTTTATGTACATCGAAGATAATCCAGGGAAAATGTTAGTACGTACAAAAAATATATTTAATAAAATATACAAAGTTAATCAAAGCTTTAAGCCAGATAAGAGAGATAATTCAAAAATTAAAATTGGTTATTTTTCTGCAGATTATGGAGAACATCCAGTTTCAATTTTAATTTCAGAAGTATTTGAATTGCATGATAGGAGCAAGTTTGAAGTTTATGGATATGGATTTAGTAATAATAAAAATGATAAATATTCAATAAGAATTAAAGAATCATTTGATTTCTATAGAGAATTGGATGGTATCTCTGATGACCAAGCATGTAATTTAATCAGGGGAGACAATCTTGACATAGCTATTGATTTAATGGGGTATACCATGTCTCATAGAATTAAATTATTTTCTAAAAGAATTGCACCGATACAAATTAATTATCTAGGCTACCCTGGAACAACTGGTTCAGATCAAATTGATTACATAATCGCAGATAGAATTGTAATTCCTAAGGAATCCAAAAAATTTTATTCTGAGAAAGTTCTTTATATGCCAACTTGCTATATGTGTTTTGACAGCAAAAGGAAGTTTCCCAAAATGATTTATAAAAAAAAGGACTTAGGTATTCCTAACAATTCATTCCTAATGACAGGTTTTCATCAAGCAAGCAAAATTACTTCAAGAGAATTTAATTGTTGGCTTAAAGTTATGATTAAAGTTGAAGAATCAATTTTATGGTTGAGGGAAACTAACACAATTGCTAAAAGTAATTTAAAAAATAAATTTCTTGAGCAAGGTATAAGTGATCACAGATTAATATTTGCTGAGAGGTTGAACTCATCAGACCAAAATCTTTCTAGATATTTATGTGCTGACCTTTTTCTCGATACTTTTAATTATAATGCACATTCAACAGCAATTGAATGTTTATGGTGTGGTTTGCCAGTCTTAACTTTAATTGGGGAAAGTTTTTCCTCAAGAGTAGGAGCAAGCCTCTTAAGCTCATTAGATCTTAATGAGCTGATTGCTTATACTGAGGATGAATATATAGAGAAAGCAATTTATTTTGCTAAAAATCCAAAAGAATTAAAAAGAATAAAATCTAGGCTTGCCTTTGCTAAAGATAATAATGACTTATTTAATCCAAAAGTCTTCACTAAAAATCTTGAGAATATCTTTGCAAACCTTTAGTTAAGTAGCTAACTGTTAAAAGTAGGTTTGCTAAGACTCAAGTAAGATTTTTTTTAGTTTAATGATAAGTCATTGATTTTTTTAATAGCTCGGCCATCTTTATAAACTTAGTTTAGTAATTAATCAAAGAACATTCCATCTACTGAGAGTTCTCTTCTTGTCTCTGGGGATGGATATTGTTGGTAATAGAAGATCATGCCAAATGTAAGAGCTATTGTAATCAGTATCCAAGCAATTAATGAATTTCCTTTTTTAGGAGTTTTTTCTTTCATTCACTTGAATTGCCTTGCATGTCAGGGAAACAACTAGTGATTTGAATTAAGTCCCAAACTTCATCGGTGTCATAAGTTGATAAGGGTTTTACTCCACTGCCTTCCACTAATCCTTGGGCCTTCATTTTTTGCCTTAGCAAAACCTGTCTCTGACAACTGGACATTGCTTGAAAACGTTTTGTTCGTTCTTCAGGTGTTTCACTCATAATTTCCAAAATAAAAAAGTCGCCTATTTAGAGCGACTTTTCATTGATCAGAAGATCCACTGTCAACCAAACTTATCATGGATCCTTCTAGAGCTTGCCTCTTTTAAAAATCACTGACCAAAAGTAAAGAGAACTAAGAGAGAGAAAGTTTGGGTAAAGTTTGGGTAAAGTTTGAGTACAATCTTTTCTTGTGTTTTAGGTATCGTACGTAGCGCTCTTAATCTCTCTCCTTTTCTTTCTCTCTCATTCTCTGATGAAGATTAAGCTAAATCGATTTCTTTACTTAAGACTTTTCGTAATCACGGCATTTAGGAAAGCCTCGTTTAAATCTTCTAAAGTGTCATTGGACCATTCAACTAGAGCAGTTCTCATTGCACAAGATCCATGCCTATAGGCATTTGTCATTTCTAAACCTGTTAAATCATGATTGCCTAATAGGACTTGGAAGATTAGTTCAGGATAGCTATTAGGGAGTTTTGCGAGATATAAAGCTAGTTCTTTCAATCCATCTTCTTTAGAAAGTCCTTTCTTTATTAGGAAATAATCAAAAAGTCTTCTAGCAACATCACCATAATTTTTTGCTCCAACATCTGTAAAAATTTTCCCTATGCCTTTTTCTGGATCAGACGAATTCTTATCTAGATTAAGATATTGCTCTATTTTTGCGAGCCTTTGCTCAAGTGCATCATTCTTAGATATTGATTCGACATTTGCTAGTTTTTCAGTGACAAATTCTGTCAATGTCATTCCATTCTTAATTGCTGCGGACTTGATTTTTAAGAGCAACTCTGGATTAATATTTATATTTAGCTGAGTTCTTTCTTTCGGCATTTTCCTATTGTTTTTAAGGTAAACAAACCCATTTTAACCCATATTTAGCTTCTAGATTGACCTAGGGGTTCTAGCCAATCTAGTCGTTGTATCGTATTAATCTAGATGAAAAGTTCGAGTAACGATTACTGACAAAAAGTAAAGAGAAATAAGTTTGAGTAAAGTTTATTTAAAACTTAATCTCAGGGTTTTCTTGATTGGTTAGTCGCCAAAACTATAGTGTTTTTTGACTGCTTTATGCACTCCCCAGATACAAGACATCCCTTCAGGGAAAATAACTAAATCACCTGCTCCAACCCTGACAGGGTTTCCACCATCAGGTGTAACAGTGATATCCCCTTCAAGTATTAAACAGTTTTTTTTTCTCGCTATAAGTCTAAGGGAAAGTGCTTTGATCACAAGTCCAGATTGGCCAGTTTTTTATTCCTAGATCTTCAATTGTGCTTTGAGAACATGGAGATGTAACGGAAATACTCATTGAATCAAACTTTGCTTTCGGGGTTTTATTGGTTCTATTATCTCTTAAATCAATAAGAGAAGGGCCCTTGTTTTTGAAGGAGACGATTTTTAACCCTATTGACTTAATCTAAATCCTTTTCTGACGAAAGTAGCATGGTTCATTTTGCTCAGATAGAAACATTACTAGAATTGTTGCGAGCCTTCTAGTTGTAATGGACTTAGCTCAATTCTTTTTATTCTCTTATTTTCGTATACCCAAAAAATAGGTTTTGCAGCTTTTGCCTCAGTCAAATCTTTTCTTTCTCGCAGGCTTACAGGAATAAACTCTTTGTTGGGGTCAAAGCCCTGTTTTCTTATTGATTGATTGATAACAATACTTCCTTCTTTCCCTGAAACTGATCTGTGATAAGTCCCTATAGGAATTTGTAGTGCTCCCATCTCTCGCCTTAGAAAAATCACATGATGAGGTTCATCCCATGAAGGATTTAGCAAAGTGAATGTTCTTTTTCCTTCGATAACTAAGTTATGATCAACTTGAAACTGGTGTACATAATATTGCTCATATTCCTCGTCATTGGGAGGAGATGTCGCACTCCCACGATGCATAACGACATCGCAACCATTCGATGCTCTTACTACTGCATCGAAGAAAGTAACCTGAGGTGTTTCTCTGAAAATTTGAATCGGGGTGAATTCAAGATGCATTTTAATACCTCCTTTTGTTAGTGATCCAATGGACTGTGATCTTTAATGAGCTTCTCAGGCTTCTTATTACCGGGCAATCTTCAGTTTCTTTCTGAAGAACTTTTAACCTCTCTATCGATAAATTAATAGGCATGAAAAGTTGAATAGAAATAGATTCAATTGCCCTGGGTCCTTTTAGAGTCATCTTTTTATTAACCTCTGCTGTTATCTCTCCTATATCCCAACCTTCTCTTTTAGCTGCAATACCCATAACTGTCAGAAAACACGTTCCCAATGCAGTTGCGACTAAATCAGTGGGTGCGAAACTCTTACTTTCTCCCTCGTGATCTATAGGTGCATCGGTTGTTAGTGTTTGCCCTGAAAGAGTATGAAGAGCCTCTGTATGTAAGTTCCCAAGATATTTACAAATAATCTTGTTTACACTTCATACAACTTGCAGTTGGCTTTTGTTGGATTGCTAAGGCATTCTGCTTCCCATTTAAAATTTTTATCTGCTTCTGGTTTTGGCAAATTGTAATTGAAATCATGCATCCTCCAGACGTCACTTACTGCGCCGTTAAGGATGGTGAAAGGTGATACCAACTTCATAGTCCTCCTTGTCGATTACAAATACTGTATATGACGGTTAAACTATTTACTCAAGAGGGTTTATACCTATTTATACGTCTATTATAATATTGTCTTAATTATCTCTTGAATATATTCTTGTCACTTATTAGTAGAGATGCTGAAGTTACCCTTTCTTATGACTACTTTGAATTAGCCCTATATGTTTGAATGAGACGGATTTCAGGGAAAATCGGTAGTGCCAATAGATTTCTTTTCTGGCAGCTTTCTTTGGCTGCTTTCTGAAGCAAGGTCTTCAAATTAGTGTCGAAGAAACCGAATTTGCTCGTTTGAGAAAAAAGATTGTACGTTTAAAGAACAGGTTTTCGTCCTAGAAATTTCAACCAGCAAGGTTATAGCTTTAGGCTCGTGTCTCATTAGCCACCATTTAATATTTTTAGCCATTGCGAGGAAAGAAGCTAGGGAGATTTCTAGCAATCTCTTTGAGATAGGTATTGAGCCTGCCCCTTTCTATCTGAATTTATTGCTTGACTCTTAAATTCGTCGCCCTCAATGTCAAAGGTGTTGCTTTGACATTGAATGACCATTCGCTGCTTTCTGAAGGAACCTTCAGGCATGGCTTTTCCCTGATATAGCAGTGAATTCGCACATGCTTCCTTACTACCTTGTGAACAGTTCAATACGCCAATGATACCTGCAAAAATATTCCCAGTAATTTGCCTACCCCTGTCGATTTCAAATCTATAAACATCAAAATACAACATGTCAGTATTGATGCTGGAACTTTTATGAATTCTTTTGGAGAATGTCTCATTGGTATCTTGTAGCCATTCTCCAGCAAAACTACCTATACCCATAGATTCATCATTGAAGCCATTCATGAAAGCCTTAAATCTATCTTTTGGGTAGCTATGCTTTGAATGTAAATGGAAATCTCCAACACTAAAAAAGAGATTTGCACCAGTAGTTAATCCTTCTAAAGGCATTAACTTGTTAGAGATTACATATCCTAAGTACTTACCAGCTCTCCAGTCAGCTTCATTTTCTTCATTGCTTTGATATTTTTCTCTACCAATATGTTTATTAACATGATGTCCAAACTCATGAGATAAAATTGCCAAACTTAGATAACTCAGGTTAAGGCTTGCTCTATCGCTAGAACCATTAATTAATGGCCTTACATCAAGAGTTATTTCACTAGAGTCAGGACAATAAATGTTCGGGGATTCAGAAACTGGTCTTTTACCACATCCCATAAGATATCCATCATCTAAGCGTAAGATCGGGAACGGTAAATTCGAGCCTCGCTTTTTAGCATGCTCAAGCCAGAATGCATGCATCAATTGTAAATGAAGTCTCAAAAAAACTTTATCGGCAATATCACTACTTGGTTCACCATAATTCTGAAGATCAACTATCAAAGGTCTATGTGTTTTACTATAAGAAATAGGCTTTCTATTTCTTATAGGATAAATTCGAGAATAATAAAGGTAGCAGTCTTTGTAATCATTACCACTCCTTAATTTGCATTTTCTATGCGCTACTTGGTTTAGCTCTTCAGCACCTAAAGCATCGAAGCTAATCATCAAAGATAGTAATAGCAGCAGGCACTTCATTGTCTATCTAGTGTATCTGACTAGTCTCTGTTTTTAGTGAGATAACTTTTTAGTAATTACTTGTAACTGACTTAGCCTTTAGATTCTTAGTGATTTTTCTCTGCCTGTAAACTGACTGCTTTACCTTCTCTTCTTGGGTCAGCAGCACCATGCCAATTTCCCTTATGCCATTTTATGATAGCTAGTCCACTACTAAAAGAACTGTATTTAATTTGGTGACCAAGATTTTTTAGCTGTTCTGGTGTATTGGCCTTTGACCAGGTGTCACTTTTTTCAAGAACCGTGTAATTAGGTTGTACCGAAAGTAACTTTTGCCTAACTACTTCTTTTGGCGAAAGCTTTAAGTCTAGTGCTCCAATTAACGCATTGGTTATGTAATGGGGAATAAGCCAGCCACCTGGAGAACCAATTGCCAAAACTGGACGATTATCACGAAAGACTATAACTGGAGACATGGAACTCATAGGACGCTTGTTTGCTCTAATACGATTTGCAATTGGTTTCCCTGAGATGTTAGATAAGAATGAGAAGTCGGTTAATTGATTATTTAAGACCATTCCTCCTGATAAATATCTACTTCCAAAGACTGTCTCAACTGAACTTGTGTAGGAAGCGATATTACCATCTATATCAACTACTACTATGTGGGTTGTTCCTCCACCAGCTGTGCGTGGTTGACTGGCGAGATTCAAAAACTTGCCACCTTTTGGATCCCCTGGTAAAGGGCGTAATGTTGCATTGCTGATCAGTATAGTGTTTGCCCTTTCTTTGATATATTCGTCTTCTAATAAACCCTGGATAGGTACCGGCCAATCAATAGGATCTCCTATCCAGTGAGAACGGTCTGCATCTGCAAATCTTAGAGATTCGGCGAGAAGATGCCAATTATTGACCGTTTCTTTTGACCCATCTTTCTTTGAGAGAAACTCATATGTTCCAAGAGCTTGTAAAACAGCAACTCCACCACCACTTGGAGGAGGGAAAGAACAAACTTTCCAAGATTTGTATTTACGACAGATAGGGTTACGTTTTTGAACTTTGTAATTTGCTAAATCTTCATAGGTGATTGTTCTTACTGCTTCATTTTCATTTTGCTGTAGTTGGAGGTCATCTATAAGTTTATTGGCTACTTTCCCACGATAAAATTCATTAATACCTCCTTTACTAAGTCGTTTTAAGGTTGATGCCAATTCCAAATTGTGGAATGGAACCTTTTGAATTGGGAGAGAACCATTGGGGAGATAGAGGGATCTAAAAGCTCGACTATGATTTATGCCTAATGTTTTTGCCAAAGAGATTGATCTCAGGAATCGAGGACTCGGAATGAATCCATCCTTTGCAAGATGAATACTCTTCTTGAAATTTTTTCTCCAAGGTAAACGTCCAAATTGACGGTGTCCTTCCCAAAGTAACGCTGTTGTACCTGGAACTCCTATTGCAGAAGGACTTCTCGTTGCTTGTAGCCATGGAAATGCTTTCCCATCAGATGTTATCCACATATCTTCTTCGACTTGAGCTGGGGCAGTTTCTCTGCCATCCAATGCGTGTAAAGTTTTTTTTGCTTGGTCCCAATACAAAAGAAAAGACCCGCCACCTAAGCCTGAACTTTGTGGTTCAACAACAGCAAGCACAGTCTGAGCTGTGATCACCGCATCCATTGCGGTACCGCCATCTTTCAGAGCCTGAAGAGCTGCATCACTTGCTAATGGATTGGCAGTTACAACTACAGCCTGTCCGCTAGCAGTTGATACTTTTGTCTTTTTTACATCAATACTCTCTGGTGCATTCCAGTTAACTTGTGCAAGTAGTGGAAGTGGAAGTGTGAAAAAAAGGACTAGCCCTAATGATCTTTGAGTTTTCAATGCACTTTTGAACAGAGTTTGAACTGGATTGAAGGATTCCTTTTAATCCTTTGGTATAAAGCAGGCTCACTCTGCATTAGCCAGTAGTGTGGTTCCTTTGATGCCATAGGTTCTCAGCGATATTGCGATGTGTGGATGGTGTGTGGATGGATTAGCATTCTCACCCTCATTTGTTTATTCTATTTCAATCAAGCTTTTATTACTAATAACTAACAGATCTCACCTGAAAAATATCATTTTAACAATAAGAAGTCCTATGTCTAACTTGGCTTTAGCCAAATCTTTACTTTTGCCCCCCCCAAGATCTTGTGAATTTGTAAATTGAATCTTTCCGCCATTATCGTCTATAACTCGTCGAACAATCATTAAGCCAAGTCCCATTCCATTTGAATGAGACTTAAATCTTTGCTTCCCATCAGGAACATAAAGGGGATCGAAGCCACTGCCTGAATCCTCAATGTCACAGTAAATATAGTTAGAGAAATAGCTAACAGATATACGAATGACACCATTCTCGCCAGCCGCTTTACTCGCATTTGAAAGGAGATTCCTAATAGCTGCTTGCAATTGAATCTGTCCAGCACTCACCTTGGGCAATTGATTTCTTATGGAGATATTTAAGTCTTGATCTAAGCGATCTAACTCTTGTCGTAGTTGCTTAGATGATGTTGCTATTGCATCTTTTAAATCTGCTGAGCTTGAATCCCGGATCCCTGCCAAAGTTAAATCTTGAATGGATCGAGTATTTAAAACTACAGAATTTAATTCATTTAGGCTTTGCTCCGCTTGACTCTTTAGCACTGAATAGGAATATGGAATCTTTGACGGGGCATCTATATTTTTTCCCAGGGAAGTAATAATTCTTTCAAGTCGTAATCGTAGGCGAATTAAGGGCTGTCCAATTTCATGAATAACAGCACCTGCTGCATCTGCAGCTAAACGGGAACGCGTTAGAAGTCTTTCCTGTTCAAAAGATTTTCCTGATATTTGCAAAATTAGGCCAAGTACTCCAAGAGCAAGGAGATTCCAAGCAGAATTGGACAAAAGCCTTAAATTCTGAAGAGGTGCTAATAGTTCAGGGGTGATTTCAATTCTTTTTAGCAGTGTTTGTTCTATTAATGCCGCAGAAACAAGTACAGCTATCAAAACAAGTAGTGGGCTCAGAAGATAATCTTTGCGTTCATGCCATATGGGGCGATTAAATGGTAATAGCACGATAAGCAAAGGGAAAAACATCACTGAACCAAGGGAGTCTCCAGTCCACCAGAAGAAGAAATTTGTAAATAATTGACCTAAAAGCGGTGAAGTATCTGAATGAATCAAGTTGTATAAAAAGAAGGTCGTAGCTGCGGGCCAATTCCCTAACGGACCAACCCATAAAAGAAAGCTAAGCAGTTTCGAGATACGAGTCAGAGTATCATCTAAAATGTTGTGGCGTATTAATATCCAACGGATTAAAGCTGCTTGCGCTCCAGCGGCAATGGCTACTGGGAACATAAATTGTTGAAAAGAAAAACCTGTATTGGGATCAAAAGCGGTGCCAACTAAGTTTCCAATTACTAGACCCGGCAATACATTCCACCCATAAGAAACAGCTAATGCATTAGCTAATCCCGAGGCTGGCCAAAGTGTTATAGCTGGCGATTCCCAAGCAAATGCTTTCTTGGAAACAAATGCCAGGAAAAAATACGATGCTATTGCACAAATATTCAGAAGAACAAAAGATATTGCTTTTTTCTGATCTTTTTTAAGAATCAAATTTCTCACATGGATTGAGGAAGACTCCTGGCAAATGTTACTAACGCAGAACCCTTAATTCGTAACTTACGAGTAATTTGTCGTCTATGTGTCTGAGCGGTAGAGAAGCTCACCTCTAGTCTTTTGGCAATTTGTGCAGTATCGAGTCCTTCTCCAATAAGGTGAAGAAATTCTAATTGTCTTGGCGTTAGGCTATTCAAGTCAGGGAAAGTGGTATCAAATTCTCTACATATCTCCCAAACTGCCTCCCTTAACGGTGCTAAGCCATCAGCCTTATTAATCAATGCATGTACGTTCTTATAAAGGGATGCAGGTACTGAATATTGATCGGCTTGCGCAGTAAGTATTAAAACTTTCGAGTTGGATTTATTTTGAACGAACTCTTCCGCCAATTCAATACCTGATCCGTCTGGAAGGAGTAAGTCGACAAGAATCCAGTCAGGGATTTTTTGAGAAATTAATTGACGTGCATCAAGAAGACAAGAAGCCTTCCTGACGATCCCTCCTAGGGAATTGATCTGATTAGATATCTCTTGGCTTAAGAAATCCAAGAGGATTAGATCATCTTCGACAATTAATACATCCAATAACCTTCAGGAAGACTAAAGAAACAATAGACAGCAATCAAACCATTCGCCAAAACCTTGAGAAAACATTAAGCACTCTCTCCCGCTCTTCAGAGATGATACTCTATGAGTAGACAGCCTACCCATAAATGGGTAGAGTATTGTTCACTTCTCGCTTAGAGCGGTAGCAAGGACTGGTGATGGGGCTCACTATCTTCTGCGAGTTATTCGCTTGTGTTATGGCTTTCTTTCAATATCTAAGCGAAGTTGAGGGTGATTGTTTGTTTAGTAGTTTCACCCAGGTACTTGAGAATGCTGGATTTCATATTTCAAATGACTTCAGCAGCCCTGCTCAAATCTTTGCAGAGTGTAAAAGCACCGATGCTGATTACAAGTCCAAGGTAAACGTCTTAATTTCCTGGAGTGATAAAAGTAAAAGAGAATGTTCTGTTGAAGTTAGAAGTGACGAGCCTTACTTAAGAAGAGATACCCGTTGTCAAAAAGTTCACTGTCAATTGCGCGAAATGATTCCACCTAAAGAGTTAACTGCTCTCTTGACAACAGCTGAGGTTTAGAGATGCAGCACAAATTATTTTTTGCAATGCTTTCCCTCTTTGCACCTTTCTCATTTGTTGAACAACCATTAACAGAGGTACCAAATAACTGTGAAGTTCCATATCGCATTGGTCTCTATCTAAATGGAACTTCTGGCTACAGAGCCATCCCGGGGCAAGAGGATTGTGGCGGAAGTACAGCAGCTTTAGTTGCCGAATGTTGGGAAGCAGGTGATCTGCCTTCTCAGAAAAGATACTGCACTGCAATGGATCAAGGGAATTCTTTTTAACCTTCCTTTGTATGCCTATTAATAATACTGAAAAACAATTGACTCTCAACCAGGACCATCTTTCTAGTAAGTACTTGCAAGTTCTAGGAAGTCAAGGCTTATCTGGTCATATAAGAGTTAGTGGTGCAAAAAATTCTGCGTTGGTCCTTATGGCTGCAGCTTTACTTGCAGATAGGTCTGTTTGTCTCTCTAATGTTCCTCTTCTTGCTGATGTTGAGGCGATGTCTAAGTTATTAGTCTCTATGGGTATAGAGCTAAGACGAAATAAGAATCAATTAGAGATAATTACCAGTAGTATCAATCTTTCCCCCAAGGATTTGTCGTGCGAAGTTTTTCATTCGCTTAGAGCAAGTTTCTTCTGTATAGGTCCTCTTCTTGCAAGGCTTGGAGAAGTCAAGATTCCATTACCTGGCGGCTGCAAAATAGGGACAAGACCTATTGACGAGCATATTCAAGGATTGAGAGCCTTAGGAGCAAGAGTTGAAATTGAGAATGATTATGTTGTCGCAAAATTGATTAGTCCTCAAAAACGATTAACAGGTGCACAAATCAGATTTAACTGCAAAAGCGTTGGAGCGACGGAAACCATCTTGATGGCAGCGACTCTTGCTAAAGGGATGACAATTCTCGAGAATGCCGCACAAGAACCTGAAATTCAAGATCTCGCAACGATGTTGAACAAGATGGGTGCCAAGATTAAAGGTGCAGGAACTTCTCGGATCACGATTGAAGGAGTGGATCGTCTCAATGGATGTAGCTATATGGTCATGCCAGATCGTATTGAGGCTGGAACATTTCTTATCGCATCTGCTATTACACGTTCTCCCTTAACGATCTCTCCTGTTATTCCAGAACACTTAGACACTGTTATTTTAAAGCTACAAGAATGTGGCTGTTTAATCGAATGCTCAGGTGACACTCTAAGCATTATTCCAAGAAAAAATCTTCAAGCAGTGGATATTACAACAAGTCCATTTCCAGGATTCCCAACTGATTTACAAGCTCCTTTTATGGCACTGATGGCTACGGTCAAGGGAACCTCGAAAATTGAAGAAACTGTTTTTGAAAACAGAATGCAGCACATTGGCGAATTTCAAAGAATGGGAGCAAAGATTCTTCTAGAAGGCAACACTGCCTATGTGATTGGGGACAATAATTTAAAGGCAACTTCTATTGCAGCAGGTGACTTAAGATCCTGCGCTGCAATGGTCCTGGTAAGTCTTGCTGCAAATGGAACAAGCGTTGTTCAAGGTTTGGAACACCTCGATAGAGGTTATGAAGATTTCGCTGAAAAGCTAAATGCAGTTGGAGCAAATATTTTAAGAACTTATTCTGTTCCTTTAACTAACCATGAATGAGTTTGGCAAAAAGTTTGAGCTGAGTTAGAACAGAATTTATCGATTCCTTCTAAACCCTTTCTATAATTAAAGGCTCTCACTTCATTAGCCAGTAGCGTGGTTCAGCCATAGTCTGTAATCTTAGCGATACTCGATGGTTGGAATGAGACCTCATTCTTCCATCTCTTTTCTTTACTCTATCTAATTTGGATTTGAAAGGAATAAGAATTGAATGAATCTACAGATCGCATTTTGCATCCATATAAAATCTCTCACAGAGAACAAAGAAGGTTAATGATAGGGAATTTCAAGAGAGGCTTTTTATCCAACTACTCTGACTACAACGTATTTTATAAAATGGAGATGAACTTAATGAATTGATTATCTCCGCCTGCGTTAGATCTTTGGTATATTTCTTTGTGAAGAAGATTGGCTTTTGATTTGAAATAATTCTATAAATAAATGGCAATAATAGAAATATCCAGCTACGCAATTGAGACTTATATACAACAAACATTAGATATAAAGTTAGTATTGGCTTTTGTTTCGATTGCAAATATCTCATATTAAATAAATCCAAACTATATTTATTAGCAGACATCACTGAAAAGAATCCTAAAAATTTAGTAGCAGTATAAAGAGGATAAAAAATAAAGTTAGAATCTTTAAATTTATTAGATAATCTCAAGCATGCAACTCCTACAGTGTCATGATCTTGATGCCCTCCTTCAATAACAGGGGATAAAATATGATCATAATCATTAAAAATAGACTCAAAAAGAAGTTTCAAATTAATAAATTCTTTATGCATATAACCATCATGGAAGACAAAACCCAGATCATTAGCGAAAAGATAATCCCAGCCCAGGGTATTGCATGATCTAATTGCTTCTCTACTTCTTTTCGGAGTTGCGGTGATAAATAATACCGTAATCAGAGACCCAATACTTTCTAGTTGCCTTGCATGTGGCAAAGCAAACAACTCATCATCTGGATGAGGAGAAATAATAAGAACCTTTGATTTATTCATCCAGAAATTAGTAAGTCATTAATCTATCTATTTGATTTTGTAGATATCTCATTGGATATGGAAGCAAATGACGAGATCCGATTGCGACGAAAGGGATCCAAGCAACCAAAAACCACCATCCAAACCTTGCCTCGTATATTGCCCAAGTGCAGCCTATTAAAACTATAGACGGTATAGATACTACTATGACTGCCCAAAAAAGTTTACTAAAACGTACGATCCATGCACCTCGTAATGCAAAAATATAGAAAAAGGTCATAAATATAGCTATAAAACTGTTTAATTTTGCTGAATACCAGGGTCGAAGTTGAACAAGTTCCCACCCTATTCTAGTCAAAAATAGTTTTAGATAAGAAAATATAGAATCAGACATTTCAATAGAGACCTTAAATTCTCCATTGCTTGGCATAATCAGACCATTTTTTGCCACATCTAATAAGCTTTCTGCATCTGGTGAACTTCTTAAAATAAAAGCCCAAAATATAATAAAAACTGTAGCCCAGGAAGAAATTATTAGAATGAATGAAGTTCTTATAGAATTAATTTTAGATGGTATCCACCATGTCAATGCTGACCCAAGCAATGTAAAAGCATTAGGACGAAGACTACTAACTAACGATGATAAGAAAAGAAATAGCCACGTTGGCTTGTAAATAGCAAACCAAATCCACCCTATGACAGCAGAAAAGAAGAGTGGCTCGCCCATGAGGAACCTAGTCCATTGAGATGTAAGAGGATTTAGTAGCCATATACACACTGCTATCCATGAAGCTATGTAATCGGATGAATTCTTTGTAACTTGCCACAAGGCTTCTGCTGCTACTAAAACAATTAATGAATTAAAAAGTAGAACAATCCAACCATTAGATTCAAAATACAAAAGGGCTTTCAAATATAAAATAAGGCCAGTATATGGAACCCTCTTATTAAGGAGGTTAGGAAATTCCTTTGCTCCCTCTATGTATGCAACCGAGTCTGAGGCAACAATGGGACTAGAGCTATATCCCATAAAATATGTAACCAATAGTTGGCCTAATATGAAGATACTTAATATCTTTATATACCTTTTAAAATTCATACAAATAGAGATTTCAACCAAGAAGAATTATACTATTTACTAGATCATAAGGCTAGATCAAAAACAAATCTATTCCTACAAGCAACAAATATCTAATCTTTTAAAGGTCGCCATCATAACTAAAATAGAAAATTGCTTAAAACTTGCTACTTGTAACTAAATTGAATGACTATGGGTTATATTCATAATAACTAATTCCATCAGCTTCCAATTTAGATGCCTGATATAACGACTGATGATTTTCATAGGCATATTCCATTTAACAAACCCTATATGTCTGGAGGGGAATTAAAGTACATTACACAGGCATATTTAAATAAACAGTTCTCTGGTGACGGATACTTTAGTAAGAAATGTACTGCATGGATTGATAGTTTAACAGGTACAAATAAATCTCTTTTAACTAACTCATGTACTTCCGCATTAGAAATAGCATCAATATTGGCGAATATAGAACCTGGCGATGAAGTAATTCTTCCCTCTTTCACTTTTGTTTCTTCTGCTAACTCTTTCGTTCTTCGTGGTGGAATCCCTGTTTTTGTAGATATCAGAGCAGATACATTAAATATTGATGAGAGATTAATTGAATCGGCAATCACATCAAAGACAAAAGTAATTCTTGTAGTTCATTATGCTGGTGTATCTTGTGAGATGGATTTTATTAATAAACTAGCTAAAGAATACAATCTTTTAGTTATAGAAGATTCGGCTCATGGAATAGGTGCTTATTATAAAAATAATCCACTAGGATCTATAGGTGATTTTGGGTGTTATTCCTTTCACGAAACAAAAAATCTCATTTGTGGTCATGGAGGAGCATTACTTATAAATAACAAGAGGTTTATAGAAAGAGCTGAAATAGTTCGGGACCGAGGTACAAATAGAAAACAATTCTTACAAGGAAAGGTAGATAAGTATACCTGGAATGATATTGGTTCATCGCATGTTCCAGGGGAACTAGTGGCAGCCTTCCTTTGGGCACAAATGGAAGCTGCCGAGTTTATTAATCAAAAAAGAATCTCGATCTGGAATTCATATCTAGATGCTTTCAGTGAACTGGCTCAGAAAAATATTATAAGGTTACCTTTTGTACCTGAATATTGCCTACATAATGGACATATATTCTATCTTCTTTTGAAGAACTTAGAGTCACGGAATGATTTTATTTCTAAGATGGACGAATTTTCAGTAAATTGTGTTTTTCATTATTTGCCTCTTCATAATTCACCTTATGGAAAGAAGTTTAGTAAAAACCAGAAAGAACTATTAATAACTAATGAAATATCCGACTGTATCGTAAGACTACCTTTGTGGATAGGAATAGAAGAACATTTGGACTTTGTAATAGATAGTGTATTTAAAATATTGCAGTAAATAATTTATATATAACCTCAATAAATTAGTTTAACGCAAAGTGCTGTGTGTTATTCTTATGCGCGCCTTTTTAATAAGAACTCTGAACAATTTTACTATTATTATATAGTAATCTTCTAGATTTTATTAGACTTAAAATCATAACCATCTCTCCCCATGGGGATACAAATGTTAAATGACGGTGTTCTACTACATTGAGGTGGATAGGAAGTAAAACCAAGTGACTTATAAGTGTAGTAATAACAATTAAGCTAAAGTATTCAAATAAAGAATAGGGAGTCTTGGCTTTTAATGAAGTTATTGTCTTCTTTAATGATAGAAAAATGACTATTGATAAAATCATCTTATAAAAAATAATAAATAGTTTAAATATTAGTTTTAAGAGTTTAAATATATAGTTCATTATGAACGTGAATGTTGAGTTTACTTCTATATCTTCTCTTATGGAACTATTATATCCCCAGGATTGATATGGATTATATAGATAACTTGTTACTCTTAAAAAATATAAGCTACTTAGGTTTAGTATGTTATATGAAGCCAATTGCTCTTCTTTAAGCTTGATAAAACTTTTTATCCCATCATTAGAAAATGATTTATTTTTGACATCATAAGTATTTCTTAATATCTTTTTAGCTTGCTTGGCATTTTCTGGTGTTAGAAACAATCCACTTTCTAGTTTTAATCTTTCTATATTTCCTGCCCATATTGGCCAGGTTGCCGCTGTCATCTCAGGCTCTGAAACACTCCATGTTTTAACCCAGTCTTGATATTCTTTGATTCCTGCAGGCGCATAAGAGTGATATCCTATAGAGCTGGTTATGTTATTGGTTATAACATAACCTCTGCCTATCCATGGACTTATAAAAAAACTTACAGTAACTATTATAATTGTCATCCCTATAAACATACGTTTTAAGCCAAAAAGTATAAGAAATGCTATAGAGATAGGAGCAAATAGAATCACGGCCGAAGGCTTCATATATATAGCACATGTAACTAAGACTATTAGATTTATAATTCTTATTCGTGTATTATTTTTTTTATATAATAGTATTAATTCGCTGATAACAAATACACTAAATGCAGAAAGTAAGGGCTCTATAAATATAAATCTAGATATCCCTATATTAAGTGGGGACAGACCTACTACTATTCCAGTAATCCATGTATATTTTTTACTACTAAAAACGCTATTTACAGTGAATGCAAGCTTGAGAGCTGCAAAGGAAAATATTAATGTAGTAATAATAGCAACACCTTTATGCCCTAGATTCAATTTATATAAAAATGCTAAATAACTCGGATATCCAGGAAATATTCCACCTACCAGTGGTTGAAATAGACCTGAATCATCAAATATACCAAACCCATTACCATTTAGAAGATTATTAGCCAATTCGTCATAAACAACTGTATCTCCAACGCTATTTGTATTTACTATTACATATATTATACGCGGTATTGATATAACAAGATAGAGTAGCCACCATTCTAAATTTCTTTTTAAGTATAGTCTCTTTATGTTTGTATTCATTTCTAAAACCTTCCTCTTTTCTTAGACTTGATAATATTATTCATGCAATCATCAATATATGAATTAAATATCCAAAACCATGTCTTTTTAGCAAATTCCCAGCCCATAATAAATTGGCCTATGTAATAGGACCTGATAAGAATATCATAACTAAAGTAAGCTTTTTTTTTTCTTAAGAATGTAGTATTAAGAATATCCTTGAAAGATTAGAACATTGAGATCTTCCTCCCATGAATATAAAGACGTCAAATTTTAATCAAATATTTCTATCTAAACCAATTAGTTTGTATATAAGTGATCATTTTCTTTTTCTGAAATTTTGCGATTTCACCCTCTTTATTTTATTAGTATAGCCTTGCTGCTTTCGGTGATTCCTAGAGAGGCAAGTTAAAACGAAAATGAGTTAATAAATTTTCAGGAGAATCTTTACTTTCAGCTCTGTGATAGAGACAAGAAAGGGCTCTGAGCTCTATTTGCTGGCAAACAGAGCTTTAGTGCTGACTGTATTGAAAGTATAAATAAAAACGATAATGATTTTTTGTTGATTTGATGGTTGATGTTGATGATCAGAGGCCGCATCATTTTGGGCGGCCAGAAGACTTAGACGAGTTTGATGATTCTGCTTGAAAAAGTCGAATGTATTTCCCTATATTGTCCATTAAAAAAGGTTCTGTGTAAACTTAGCTTTGACTTCAGCATCTTTAGACCCGCTTTGGAATCACAAATTAACTAAATCAGAACTCATTAAACTCTCCTGACACCAATTGGAAGTAGATCCAAGGAAGTCTTTCATCTCTGTATAAATCACTTCTGGGATCTAAGCGATACGAAGATGTGGCGCTAAAAAAGAAGGTTCGAATAGACTTTAGACGATGCTATGACTCACTCTTGAGGCAAGAGATCCTTTCTCTTATCTTATTAGCTCTTTAATCAAGAAAATATTCTATCTCATTATTTCTCCAATAATTTTTAGTCGTCTTGTCAAATATTGAAAGAACTTAGATTAAGCAATTATGTTTTTGGGAATAATTCTCTAAACTCTTACTAAATAATGCTTAGTAAAAGTTTGACGAGGATCTTTCTTGCTGTTTCTGGTTTGCTTTTAGTCTTTTTTTTAATGATTCATTTGCTAGGCCTGTTTCTCGCTGCAATAGCTCCAATCTCATTTGAGCTTTATGCCTCAACATTACACTCAGCATCTTGGGTAATTCTTTGTGAGTTTAGTTTGATTGCGATTGCGTTAATTCATATATTTTTAACCTTTTTGAAGGTTATAAGAAATTTTCAAAATAGAAATACCGGCCACTTAGTTTCTCGACGAAAAGATCTTCTAGCTATTTTTGCTGCTCGCAGTCAACTAATTGGTGGAATGGTACTCTTGTTTTTCCTGTTTATTCATCTCCGACAACTTCGCTTCCCTCGCCCATCTGATGGCTCGGAACTCTTGATATTGCAACATGTCCTTTCATCTCCAGTAAATTCTAGTGTTTATATCTTTGGCTCATTAGCACTATTTTTACATCTTTTCCATGGAGTTGAATCTTCTCAGCGCAGTCTTGGCCTTCTAACTCCTTTGAACTCTACATTAATAAGAGCTTTTGGACGTCTCTTTTCTGTAATCATTAGTGGTGGATTTGTTTTGGTGACTGCTTTGCTTAGCAGATCATTGAGTAATTCTTAATGAGTTACTCACTTGATCCATGTTTACCTTTAGGTACTCTTGAAGGTGCATGGGAAAGAATTCAAAAAGGGCTTCCTTCTATTCCTTTAGGGAAGAAGAATGAAATACATATTGTTGTTGTTGGAGGTGGCCTTTCGGGGTCTTCAGCCGCAGCTACTCTTGCGGAGCAAGGCTTTCCAGTAAAGCTGATTACCTATAACGATAGCCCTCGTCGGGCTCACTCTGTTGCTGCTCAAGGAGGGATTAATGCTGCAAAGAGAATGAGAAAAGATGACTGTGACGGAGTGAATGAATTATTTGAGGATACTTTACGTGGTGGAGATTTCAGAGCAAGGGAGGCAAGTTGTCGACGACTTGCGGAGATAAGTAGTTCCATTATTGATCAATGTGTAGCACAAGGAGTACCGTTCGCTCGAGAGTATGATGGCCTGCTCTCGACACGCCGTTTTGGTGGAGCACTGGTTAGCAGAACATTCTATGCACGTGGGCAAACTGGACAGCAACTACTTTATGGTGCTTACCAATCGCTTATGCGTCAGGTAGCAAGACGAAGAATTGAACTTTTACCTCGCAGAGATGTCATTGAATTCATAAAACTCAATGGGGTTATTAGGGGAGTCGTTACTCGAAATCTACTTAATGGGAAACTTGAAGTTTTTAGAGCTCATGTTGTCATTCTCGCAACAGGGGGGTATAGCAATGTTTATTTCCTTTCTACAAATTCAATGAAGTCTAACGCAAGTGCTATTTGGAGAGCTCATAAACAAGGAGCATTTTTTGCCAATCCAGCCTTCACACAGATTCACCCTACATGTATCCCGCTAGGGGGAGAATATCAGAGTAAATTAACTTTGATGAGTGAGAGTCTGAGGAATGATGGGAGGATCTGGGTCCCTAAGCGAAATTATGATAAACGTGATCCTTCTGGGATTTCTGAATCGGAAAGAGATTACTTTCTAGAGCGTTTATACCCAAGTTATGGAAATATGGTGCCAAGAGATGTTGCATCTCGAAGAGCTAAAGAGCTTTGTGATCGAGGTTTTGGAGTTGGTCATGACGGCCGATCAGTTTACCTTGATTTACGTGATGCAATTCAAAGAAAAGGATCAGAAGAGATTAAGTCTAAATATGGCAACTTACTTGAGATGTATGAGCGGATAACGGGAGAAGATCCTTTGTCTATGCCTATGCGAATCTATCCTGCGCCTCATTACACAATGGGTGGATTATGGGTTGATTACAACTTGATGAGTACTCTCCCAGGATTGTTTGTACTTGGTGAAGCAAATTGTACTGTCCATGGTGCAAACCGTTTAGGTGCTAATGCTCTATTGCAGTGCTTGGCTGATGGATATTTTATTGCCCCTTCTTCCATTAATGCATGGTTGCTAGGTCAAGCTTTCTCAGCCTCTTCGCGTGAAATAAAGCACGCGTGCCAAGATGCTATGGAAAATGCTAAAAAGCGAATAGATAATTTAATTAATGTCCAAGGCGAAATCCCTGTGGATACTTTTCATCGTGAACTTGGAGAGCTAATGATTAAAAGATGTGGAATTATTAGAAATGAGAGTGGGTTGCTGGCAGGCTTGGAAGAAGTTAAGTTATTGGAGCAAAAATTTCACCATCAGGTGAGAATCCCTTCTGAAAATGATTGCCCAAACCTCGAATTGGAGAAGGCTTTGAGAGTTGCAGACTTCCTAGAATTAGCTCAGTTGATGCTCCTTGATGCTCTTTCCAGGAAGGAATCCTGTGGAGCTCACTTTCGTGAAGAATATCAAACAACAGAAGGCGAAGCATTGAGAGATGATGAGAAGTATTCGCATATTGCTGCTTGGGAGCATGTGTCAGGCTCGGACTCAATTAAGCATTTAGAAAATCTATCCTTCAATCTTCTTAAATTAAACAAACGTAGTTATAAGTGATTAAAAGAATATCTCTTAATTTTCGTATTTGGCGCCAGAAGTCGCAATCTATAAAAGGACGCTTTGAGTACTATGCTCTTAAAGATTTATCGACTGATTTATCTTTATTAGAAGCTCTTGACAAGCTAAATGAGGAGTTAATTATAAATGGCGATAGACCAATAAATTTTGATCATGATTGCCGGGAAGGTATCTGCGGGAGTTGTGGCTTTCTTGTAAATGGCCAACCTCATGGCCCGAAAGATGCAACTACTATCTGTCAACTATATTTACGGAATTTTAGAGACCAAACGACAGTAACTCTTGAGCCATGGAAAGTAAAAGCCTTTCCTGTAATTCAAGACCTTGTAGTAGATCGATCTTCTCTTGATAGATTGATTATGTCTGGCGGGGCTTGTTCTGATGATGTTGGTAAGGCTCCTGATGCAAATCTCTTAAAAGTTAGCCAAGACGATGCTTTCTCTTCATTCGAAGCGGCAACTTGTATAGGTTGTGGAGCTTGTATAGCAAGTTGTAGAAATGCTTCAGCAAGTTTGTTTGTTGCCGCAAAGCTTGCTCATTTAGGGCAATTGCCTCAAGGACAGTCGCTTAGGTCGGAACGCACTTCTCAAATGAAACAACAAATGATTTCTGAGAAATTTGGGAGCTGTAGTAATAATCTTGACTGTGAAGCTGTTTGCCCGAAAGAGATTTCAGCAAATTGGATAAGTTGGATGAATAGTGAAGATGGTTAATGACTACTTCAGTGATTGAAGTTATGAAGGTTTTTAAAATTCAGTACCTTAGAGGAATAGATAAATTCTTTGATTAGGGTCAGTAGAAGTAGATCAAAAGTTTGAAAAGGAGTGAGAGATCCCTTTTTATTCATTGGCATGAGTGCATGCTCACTCTTCATTAGTCAACAATATTTCTCTGTCATATCAAGTGATCCCTGTGAATTATCCCGTAGAGCACTACTCGATAAGGGCACTCTTTTTTTCTAATTTCTTAGCGGCCTTCAATTTACATGTGACAGTTTTGGTTGTTTTACATATTTGTCGCGCTTTTAGGGAACGTGTGGCATATTTGTTTTGTGAGGAGTTGAGATCCTCTAGCAGTGGAAACAAGGAAACACTTGCTTAAGATCTCCAAAAAAACCTGCCTTTAGGCAGGTTTTTTTTTATGTCTAGTCATATCTAACACTTTCTCTTGGTAAGTTGCTCTTTTTAACAGCTGTGTAAGAGTAATTTGTTTTTAGTTTTGTCGGTCTTTTCCCTTTAGCTGTAGGTAGTGTTAGTTGAATACAGCCAAGTAGATCAGTCCCTCGGTCTAGTGGACCATTAAAACCTTCTTGTACAAAGATTGCCTTGACGCTGTTGCTACATATACGAGTTAATAAAAAGATATCTGTACCTTTCCTGAGTTAATTTTCAAAGAAGGTTGATCTTAGTGAATACAAAGTATAAGGACGATCAGAGAACTTCTGAAATTTTAGGTTCACTCCATCAATTAAACTAATAATCGCTATTGAAATAAAAAGTCTCTAGGTTTCTCCAAAGGTATATATTTTCATCTACATCAACAATCGATATTCTATTTATTTTAATAGTATCTATTAACTTAGGAAGTGAAGAAAATAGATTTATTTTTTTCTTTTCATCGTGCTTACCATATGCCAAGCTTATATGGGGTGAAAAGTGATCTATGATTTCTGATTGATTTATTTTGAAAATTTCTTTCCTCAGACTAGTTAACGCTTGTGAATGATCTACGATAATAAAAAATGATTCAAAGAATTCATTTTTATATCCATACTTTTTTATTTTGACGTCAATAGATGAACATTCTTGACATAAATAACTGAGGTGCCTAATAGTGGATTTATCTATATTTTTAAATGGACCTGCTAAGGTTAAATGTATTTTGAATTCAGGACTATTTAATTGATCTTGAACTTTTGCTTTTATTATATTTAGATAATCTGAATGGATAGATGAGAATTCACACCAAATCCAAAAACCTTTACTAACTCTTTTCATCTCTACCCATATTAATTTTAATTAGTCATTAACTTGCTTTAATATTAGTCTGGCTTCGGATATTTATAGAAATTATTAATCAATAGAAATCTTTTTTATTAGTGTCACTTGATATTTGATCAATCTTAATAAGATAAGTAATGGAAATTTGTGTATCTTTAATAGTCTAAGTTTAATTAGAAATAATTACTCTTGTAAAGGTCTCAAGATCTTTATAACTAGAAAATATAACATCCGGAGATTTCTCTCCTTCCCCTATTTTAATACCTCTATGTATTTTTTGAAATGTTGTAGCACCTAACTTTTTAGACCCCAAAATATCTGAAGTAGGATTATCACCTATCATCCAAATATTAGTCATACTTGATAATTTAAGCTTAGAAAGCATAAGTGTAAAATTTTTTGGATCTGGTTTGTCTGCACCAACTTCCTCTGAAGTAACTATTGCATCAAAAGTATCTTCTAATCCGAAATATGTTAATTTCCTTAATTGTATCTGAGCTGTTAGGTCTGTTATTACACCTATTGGTATATCTGATTCTTTTAGGAGATTTAGAAATTTATATACATTAGGGAAAAGAGGTGCATTAGATAGAAATGTCCTCCAAAATGTTTGTTCGAAATCAAGGGCCAGCAGTAGCTTTGCATTATACCCAAGCAATTCTATCATCCTTTGAAAATATAACAATCTACTGTGAGAACTAGCTGTCTTATTAAGATCCTTTTTTATTTGTAACCTGGCTTTATTATATAAATTAAAAAATGTATTTCTTTTTAAACCAAGTAGATTGTTTGCTTTTAAATATACGGCTTCTATTGCTGCGTTGTTAGCAGGAGCATATTCATACAATGTATTATCAGTATCAAAAAGTACTGCTCTAGGATAATCAATATTTAGATCATTATTTAATTTTGTTAGCATGATGTATTATATTAATTCTAAATTAAGATCTTTTATCTCTTTATTATCCTGCATTTCTTCAGCTATATAAGACAATAATATAATCTGAATTATCCCTAAATAACCTGATGACCACATGGCTTTGTCTATTGATAAATCTTCTATTTGGGGAATTAAAACATTTGCAATCTCTGAAATATCCTCTTTAGTCGAATATCCTTCAAAAGTCATTTTTAGAAATTGATTTCCAGGTAGTATTTCAGTATCAATATGGATCGAACTGACTGATATAAATAGCCTTAGAAGTTGATCATGTAAAAAACCCATAGGTAAGATCGTAATAAAACGCTGCTTATAATTTGCGTTGGATTCTTTTAAATTTATATTGATTGGTTCTAAGTATGCCCACAAAGTATTTATTCCTGAATTATAGGAATTATTGATTTTACTGGCTAATGATTTTATATCTGAAGAAAATACAATAGTCGTATTTATCTTCTTTTTTAAAGAAAATGGCAAAACCTTAGACTTTGTATCATTAAACAATATTATATAGCGAGACTTTTTCTCTATTCCAATCAGATCTCTTATAATCTTGAATATGTTTGTTCTTGGATTTAAAACATATTTAACTTTTTCCTTAATAAAGAGCAAATTGCCTTGATGATCTATTTGGCTAATCGTGTTTTCATCATCATATCTTAAGTAAGGACCATTTATTAAGTATGAAAAGTTACTAACCTTTTCATACTTAATTTTATCTTTACCTAGTAGTTTTTCTATTGAAAGAGCACATTCAACAGAACGTGAGCTATCATTACCCTCAAAATATATTGCATATGGCTTGTCTGAAAGTTTATAGAAACTATTTCTTTGTATTCCATATAGGTACATTCTAATAGCTAGCAAGATAGCCAATCCTTGCTGGGAGGTGAAGATGAGATTTTTTGTTGTAGATATATCTATTTCGTTGTTGTATAAATTAGAAGTGCTATTCCAAAGAAGGTTATTAAAATCCAGGTCTGAGAAATTATTGAATAAGGCTATTATATTAAAGAGTAATCCAAGAACTAAGATATCTTTTTTAGATTGAATTTGATAAAAGGATAAAAAGGGAATTACCCAAAGCAACCATCCTGGCTGTGGAGGTATAAAAATCAGCAAAGAAAAGAAGCTGATACCGGTAGCTATTATAAATAGATCTTTAGTAACTATCTTTAATCTCCACACTTGGTACAAACAAAGTGTATAAATTATCGGAATTATATATACCTTTAAATTTTCACCATAGGACAAATATAAAGTATATAATTTTGAAATTTCTTTTGTCTCAACGACCATTTCGACAAATCCACTGCTTAAAACTATAGGCCAATTAAGAATCGCCCCTAATATCATAAGGTACTTAATAAATGTGAACGTATTAGCATTAAATTTCTCTGATTTGTATATAAATATAAGTATAAGTGGCAGAGCAATTAACATGCTAAATTTGGTTGATACTGCAATAGCAAGTAGACTTCCAGCAAATCCAAATCTTTTCCATTGAATCATACATAAGCATATGAATAACAGCGATATTGGGACTATATCCAACTGGCCATGTATGTATGTAGTATATATGATTAATGGAGAGCACCAGTACACTAGCAAGAGATGTAAATTAGAATATTTTTTAGTTATTAAGGCTAGTACTAATAGTATAGAGTAATCGAATACTAGTAAACTTAACTTGAAGCCAATTAATATAAATAGATTAGTTGAAAATAATTTATCTACACATAATCCAATAAAACTTATAGGTAAGAAAGCTCCTAACATACCAATTCCATAAGGAAAGGCTAAATCACTCCCTCCAGATTGTATAAAAGAAGACCATGGATCATTACCGAATTGACTTATCGTATTTCTTATAAAAGGTATAAACCAGTGTATTTGAATATCTGAAGTGAAAAAAAGTATTAAATAAATACGAATCACTAAAGGTATAACAAATAGATTATCAGTGTGTAAAATTTTAAGGTTCCTATCTTCTGCAATACCATATGGTGTATATGCTTTATTGGATAATTTTGAGAGTACTCCAAATAATACAGTCATTAAATCCAAAGAGAGGGAAATTTTGTGCAAACTGCATCTATTTCTATACTATCTTTATTTAGTTTTGATTTAAGATATGAAATATGTTCAGAGGAATAACCTTGTAACTCTGGCGATACTATACATAATTTAAAGCTATTATCTTGTAATGATTTAACTTGCTCTTTATTTAATGGAAATTTTGTGAAATAATCTATCCAGAGCCACTTAACCATATTTCTTAAACTTAAAGCAGTCTGGATTGATTCAAACTCAGAAATTCTTACGGCTATATTTTGCTCCCCACCTTTTGCTGTTTTGTATATAAAAGGGAATGATTGGTCTAGAAAAAAGTAATTAGATATTTTATATTTTTTTAGTAGTTCTAGCAATCTCTTCTCTAAACCTTCTTCTTTGACGTTTAGAATTAGCGTCCCATGGTTGTAATATTTTAGCCACTCTTCAAATTTTTCTCCAGTATTAAAAGCATCATGACTTATTATAAGTATTTTATTTTCGCTCCGAATATCAACTTCAACCCCATATTTAATAGGTGTTGATATTAAACTCTTAATGCTATTTCGCCTATGAATTATGATTTCCATTTCTAAATAATTTTTCTAATTTTTAAACTATAAGATATTGTTCTTTTGATAAACTTAAATTTTGATTTCCAGTTGATATTCCAATTTGATACTCCGTAGGCTCTCTTACTAAAAACAACAGGAAACCTAATTATTTTAAATTTTTTAGCAATTGCTTGGTAATAAGCAAATAAATCAAGCGAAAAATCTGTTGGAGCCTCTTTCCAATCATCTAAAAACTTTCGTGTGAACATAGTAGGTTGAGCATTAATGTCCCACATGAATCTTTTTAATAAGAGAGTTTCAAAAATAGACATTGCGACTGTAAAAATTGATTCAGTTATTGGCCTTCCTTGTCTTGTGCCCTTTATGAAAACATTTGATTCGCTTGCTTTAAAAAACTTATACCCAATCAACACATCCTTAGGATCGGTTTGCATATCTGCGTGAGTCCAAGCAAGAACATCTCCATTAGTAGCTTCTAGTCCTTTAAGTATCCCACCACCATACCCGATATTTGCTTCTAATCTAATAATTTTAAAATTAGGTATGCCATTAGTAAGTTTTTTAAGAATAGCTAGACTTTTATCACTTGAACCATTATCAACAACGACAATCTCAGCAGGCTCTTCCTTGAGTATTTCTTTACATCTATCTATTACTAAAGGAATATTCTTCTCTTCGTTGAAGCAAGGTATGACGAGAGATAACTTCATTCCTTTATAATAATAGAAAATTTGCTTATAGCAATCTTTAATTTCATGATGCTACTAACGCTTGAAAACAATGAATTTTGAGCCTAGAAAGTTATTGAATATTGAATATCCTGTTCCAATAATCCAGGCAATATTATGTGCGTTATAAATTCTGTTAATAGCGAATATTATACCTGAACTTACAAAACATCCAGTTGCATATACTATCAAAAATGAAATTATTAATCTTTTGTTACTAGATGTGTTGTGTCTAAAAACCCATTTTTTGCCGAATATATATGAGTTAATAAGACCTACTGTATAGCCTACACATGATGCTAAAAATATATTTTCAAACAGAGTGTAGATAATTACATATGCTATATAGTTATACAAAGTTGAAAAAATACCAATTATAGCAAACTTTATTAGCTCTTTCTTTGTATTTGAAATTTTTTTATTCAAAATGATTGAACTTATTGATTAGGGAATGAATGTTATCTTTTTCTACTCTGATATCTTTTTCTAGTGAATAAGGGTGGTAATCCCATTTGTGAAAACAAGATTGCCAATACTCAAAGGTATTAAAATCATTAGGTGTACCCCAAGAGAGAAAACGATCTACTTCAAATAAGTAACATTTTAGGCCCATTTTAATTGCTTCATTTATACATGAATCTAAATAAAACTCACCATTGATTTTTTGATTTTTAGAGATAAGATTATTTACTGTATCTCTTAAGTAATTAGCATGCTTAAAACTAAATGTTCCTATGATAATTGGTTCATCTAATTTATTTGAAATTGGCTCCTTGACCTTGACTCCTTTAATCTCACCACTTTGCATAACATCTATCCATCCGTACATTTTTGGATTGCGTTTAGCATGAAGATGGTTTCTTTTTCCCCACACAATAATATCGACTTCTTCTTTATTTATTAATTTGTCAAAGCTTTCCATATGATATAAACAACCGTTATCGCAAGCTCCGATAGTTACTGGTTCTATTATCCCATCATAGTTTTTTTCTAAATAATTTAGTCCTTCAAGTGCTGTGATTGCTTGACCACTAGTTAGTCCCTTTACCGATGATATCATGGCATTTATATCATTCTTATTTATTTTATCCCTAATTATTTCATATCCTTTTATATTCTCTCTCATAACGAATACCGTACAGTGGGATTTCGGTAAGTCATTATTTGCTTGTATTACCATTGGTTTACCTGAGATAGGAATTAGTGGCTTAATAGTTTTATAGCCCTTATCGACAAATCTTTTTCCTAGGCCAGCCATTGGTATAATCTTTGATCCCATATAGCTATTTACATCACTATCAGAATTCTTTATTAAGTCCTTAAATGTGTCGGACCAAGTCTGATATTCTTCTAGATCTTCAGGTGTACCCCATTGCATAAAATGCTGAATAGGGTAAATAGAGATTTTTTGATTGTTATTTAAATAGTATTTATATGCAAGGCTAACGTAATATTCATTATTAACACTGTAATTGTTATTTATTAAATACTTAAAGGCATTTAGCATTTCTTTGCCGGAAGAAAAGTAGTATGTTCCACTTGAGGCATATTCGAGCATTTTATTATTAGTAAATGGCTCTTTTTCTTGTATATCTTTCAACGTTAGGTCTGATTCCCTAATGTAGGCATAGTTTGTTTTCCCAAGACTATGAGGGTGAAATCCCTTATAGGCAGGTATAGATCCTGCAACCTCAGAATTTTCTATGGATCTCTTAAATTCGCCCCAATCCCAATAGCAACTAAAATCACAATAATTTATTAATAATGGTTCATCTTTTATCGTGTGTTCTGCTTGAAGAACTGCGTAAACTGGTCCAAGCTTATGAGGTTCTATACCAAGAATAGTGAATTTCTTACAACAATTACTAATAATTTTTCTCATATTATATTGAGAATTCTTCAAGTGCTCTTTGTTGCATATAAAAAGAAACTCATCATCATCAGAAAACATATTCACTACATGAGTAATAATAGGTTTGCCGTCTACTTCGATTAATGGTTTTGGAATATTGTAACCTGCTCTTCTAAAGCGCTCGCCAAATCCTGACATTGGTATGATAATCTTCATTTAACTAACTTCTCAAGCATTTTCTTTCTGTATTTCTCAGCTTCCCAATTGACAAGATCCTTGCATTGATTAATTGATAATGTAGTTACACTTTCTTCTACTGGGATTCTAGCAAATACTTCAGCTTGGGCTAACAGCATATCTTCAAGGTATTTACCAGAATTTTCAAATAATATAACCCCTTTACCTTCGATAATTGCGTAAGTATGACCTTGCATTAATCTCTTCCAATCTTGATTTATGTCTTTTATAATAAGAGGGTATATTCCACAGAATACAGCATGATCAGGAGAATAGGCACTTTTTCTTGCTAACTCTAAACTCCACTCATCACTCCCGAGTGTATGAATAATCTTGTTATTAGGTAAATATGCATCTGGGATTGATTCTACAATATTCTCCAAACTTTCTAATTCACAATCCTTAAGTACGCGCCTATTTAATTTTAATTTATTAATTACATTGCTTTGGAGTCTTTCAGCTTCTTTAACTGTATCTGCACATACAATTAGGCCATGGTTTGCAAGAATATATATATTATTATCAACCTTCATTGATTTAGCTATTTCCATAGCAAGAGCCTCTCCAGGTTTTGCATAGTTTATATACTTCCAGTTCATTCCTTTTAGGGCAAGATCAGCTTTACTATGGAAGGAATTCAGCATAGTGTGAGCCATTATTTCAATAGGGTGACTATGAAGTATGATTTTTTTTGGCAAGAGTGCATGAAAATTACATTCAATAGATGGCTTTAAATCTCCTTCCCTAATAGATGATTTTTTAGGATTTATAATCTTTATGTCACCATTTTTATTATAGTAATAGTCTTGAGGATTTGTTTCTACGAAAATATTTTCAGAAAAGGCATTTGCTAAATGCTTACCAGATGCCTTGACAATCATATAACCATCAATCTTTATTGATGTATTCCCTCCTGTCGCTTGTATAAGGTTTATATCTGAACCCATTCGACTTGATACTTCTATAAGTTCGCTTATGTTTTGAAGACGATGAATCATTTGATTAGTTGTGAAAAAAAATAATTTTATTTGGTAATCATTACAGGAAATATGTATATGCTATTTGCGTATTGGAAGGATTAATCTCTTTGTTATATACTTGACTATTTTTTAGATAATTCATATTATCAAAACAATCGTTATTTTCTATAATATAAGCTTCATAAGCCAACCTGATTTTGATGTCTTTATATTTTGTTACCAACTCATGACCTTGGTTTAGATTCTTATTAAGGTCTTTTATGATACCTTGATTAATTCTTTTTTTTTGAATAACAATTCATGTTTACCTTGCTTAGTTAATTGGTGTAAAAAATAAAGGACCACCTTTGTCGTAGGTAAATCAATTTTGCGTGAAATTATTTATTTACTAAACTATCTTTTCTCCTACCTACTAAACTTTCATTATACTTTATAATCTCATGTGTATGCTATATCTTGTTTGAATATCTTCGCTACTCTTGTAGATGCTAGATTATAGTATCTAATCTTCAAGAAATATATGAGTTTCTAGTTGCAATTGTCCTGTGTTACATACACGTATTCAAACCCGAAAAGTTAGAACTTTTAAAAATGAGTAAAAAGTTCGATAAGGTAAGAATTTGACTAACCTCTCGGAAAAGAGAGATTTTCATTATTTGTGTTATTTCTATTAGTTTGAGTGCCTTGCTCAGCATTCCTAAAGTTAAATGAAGTATTGAAGAACTAAGAACCAAAAGGGCACGGTAATTAAAGACATTACAGTGCTACAGGTAACTAAAGAAGAAGCAATTTGTTGTTCCTGCCCATGAGCTTCAGCCAATAGCAGAACAGAAATTGCTGTAGGTGTTGCAGCTTGCAACACGAGTGCATTGCACATCAGATCTGACAAGCTCAGAGCTTTGGCAATGGTTAACATTAAGCATGGAAGAATAATTAGCTTTATAAGCAAGCTGGACTGAAGTAATAATCGAAGGTTTCTTTTAATAGGATTGTTTGCTAGATCAAAAGTTCCCAAGCGTATCCCTACAACCATTAGAGCTAGAAAAATTACAATTCGTGATGGGATCGAGAGAAATGAAGTGATCTGAGTATTCCATGGCGTTAATTGAACAAACATTGCTCCAACTAGTCCCTTGCTGGCAGGGCTACTCGCAAGAATATTGATAAAATTTTTCCAGTGAGCTTTTTTCTTTTGTTCTTGTGAGGAGGTAGATAAAAGCATGGGGCCTAAGCTCCACACAAGTAACGTTGCGCCTAGATCATAACCAATACTGAAATTGAGTGACTCAGTTGGTAGAAGAGCTAATGAGACAGGTATCCCAAAATAACCAGAATTGCCGAAAAGACTACCCAATAGCAGGCTTCGACTACCAATATGACTTCGAATTTTCGGGAAAGTCCTAATTGCGGCTATTAGTATTCCAATAACAAGTAAGGCCATAACAAGAGCCTGAAAAAGAAGCCAATCCAGCCCGCTTTTAAGTAGCAATCCCATCAAGCTCACTGGTACCCCGTAGTTAACAAGTGGCTTAGTTATTTCAGCTGAAAGTTCTGGTTTATAACGTCCAATTAAATAGCCCAGAGCAAGTAAGGGCAATAATTCATAAAAGAGCTTGAGAATTAGCATTTATTACTTTGGCTTATACAATGATGGACCTTCATCGAAGGAAGTTCTTTTTAATTAATTTTTTAAGATATTGCTAATCTAAAGAGACATGAATCTCCATTACCTGTGTTAATCCTTTCTTGTATGAATCCAACCAAAGTGTTTCAACATTCTTTGATGGATATAGAACTTGTTGGTTCGATTAAAGATAAAAGGCTCATTTTGTTTGTTTCTTAAAATTTGCAGGGCTATATAAGCTTGAATGCCTAGAAAAGCAAATACAAGTAGAGGTAGAGCAAACATCAATTCCTAATATTCATAAGTTCAATCTATTAAAAATTATTTAGCTATGTGAGAACATTCTTTATATTTTTAAAATGCTTTAACTTCGACTTGGCTATTTAACTCAATGATATTTGATGTCTGGGAGCCTTTTTTTCATATTCAAACCACTCTTATTTTTAACTCTGAAAAAGTTTTTCAAGAAACAAATTAAAGCATGGACCTTTTCAGATTTAGAATGGTTAGCACTTCAAACAGACAATGAGATTGATGCTGCAATCGTTAAACGAGTTAAAGGTTCAATGAAGTTAGGAGATGTCTGATATGTCTTTTCTTGGCCACCCTTTATTCCATAGAACAATCAAAGCTTTATGAGCAGAGATTCAAGAACCATGGGATGAACCACCAACACTTGAGAATAGAAAGGCGTTTAAGAATGTGCTTCTACAGAAATTAGAGGAATGCTTCCATTCAATTATTGAGTAATGTTATTTTCGCAACCCTTCGGTGAAAAGGAACGAAGAGGAATTAACTTTTCCTAAGTGTTGAATAGATCCTCCCCTGACTTTTATGGATGCACAGATCATCAGGAACTGCAGATCTTTCAACTTGGGACTAATCTGTAGCTTATCTATTAATTAATTATTTGTTTTAATGGCACTCGACACCACTGTTATCACTTTCAAACTTAATGGAACTTTTGCTGAATGGGCAACCATTTTTGATAGTGATGAAGCTAATAAAAGGCATGCAGAACATGGGATAAAGCCTCTCTATAGAGGAGTTGATAAATCAGATCCTCAGAAGGTGATTGTTATTCATCAGCATCAGGAAGGGGCTTTAGAAAAGTTTCTTGCAGCTAATGGTGACTGGATCGCTACTCATGATGTTGATATGACCAGCTTTGATCAGTCAGTTTGGTCTTCAGATTAGTTGTTGAGATAGTTAACGATAAAAAAAGAGGTGTTTATACTCTTTTTGTGTTCCTCTTTGTTGGCTAGAAATGAAATAGGAGTCCGAGCTCGTTGGTTTTAAAAATAAGAGC
>QCPK01000006.1 GCA_003212555.1 Prochlorococcus sp. AG-436-K22
TAGCCAATTGGGGATACCTTAAAGATAATGATGCTCAAGAGCTACCTATAGGGATTCAATTACTAAAACCAGAAGTTTTTGTGTCCCCAATAGCAGATTGGCCTTGACTCGCTAGCGTACGTGTGTACTAATAGCAGAAGAAGTGCTAAACCTTAGTCCAGATTTCTAATCCGCTAAGCCTTGCGACAACTTTCTCTTAAAACTCACACAAATAATCAAAATGCCAGCTGAAATTAAGCCAGGTCAATCTTTATCTTCAGGTAATCGAGCAAGTGATACTCAATCAATAGAGAGAGATAAAGCCCTAAACCTTGTCTTAGGTCAAATAGAAAGAAATTTTGGCAAAGGTTCTATTATGAGACTGGGGGACGCATCCAAGATGCGCGTAGAGACCATCTCAACAGGAGCTCTGACTCTTGATCTTGCTTTAGGTGGCGGATACCCTAAAGGAAGAGTTGTAGAAATATATGGGCCAGAAAGTTCAGGGAAAACAACTCTCACATTACACGCAATAGCAGAAGTTCAAAAACGTGGCGGTGTCGCAGCTTTTGTCGATGCAGAGCATGCTCTTGATCCAGTTTACGCTGCTTCCTTGGGAGTGGACATTGAAAATCTTCTCGTCTCGCAACCAGACACAGGAGAAATGGCTCTCGAGATTGTCGACCAATTAATTCGATCCACAGCAGTGGATCTAGTGGTTGTTGACTCTGTTGCCGCACTGACTCCCAGATCAGAGATTGAAGGAGAAATGGGAGACCATGCAGTAGGTAGCCAAGCAAGGTTAATGAGCCAGGCAATGCGAAAAATTACTGGCAATATTGGTAAATCTGGATGCACAGTAATCTTTCTCAATCAATTACGTCTCAAAATAGGAGTTATGTATGGTAACCCTGAAACAACTACTGGTGGAAATGCCCTCAAGTTTTATGCCTCTGTACGTCTCGACATACGAAGAATTCAAACATTAAAAAGAGGTACAGAGGAGTATGGAATACGTGCCAAGGTAAAAGTTGCAAAGAACAAAATCGCCCCCCCATTTCGAATTGCTGAATTTGATATCCTTTTCGGAAAAGGTATCAGCACATTGGGCTGTCTACTTGACATGGCTGAAGAAACAAATATTGTCACTCGCAAGGGTGCTTGGTATAGCTATGAAGGAGACAATATAGGTCAAGGTCGCGACAATACAATTACTTGGCTAGAAGAAAATTCTGATGCGAAAGAGTCGATAGAAAAATTAGTTCGGCAGAAGTTAACCGAAGGTTCTGAAGTTAGTTCGAATTCCATGAGACCTCTTGCAGCAGCAGCAGCTCCTACAAAAAGCACAACACCTGTTACGAGAAAATTTTCTAACGCTGCCTAATAGCGCACATCTGCAGGGATCCACCATCCTGCAGCAGGTCCAATGAAACGTACAACTACCCATATCACAACCAAAGCTCCTATTCCTACCCAACCTGCTTTAATGCTTACGTCAAAGAACTGATCTCTTTGTTTCTGTGTCACAGGTAACCATTCAACAATACGAGGGGAGTCACTGCCTCTCTTCGTTCCTTTGCTCTTAGCTTGTCGTGGCGAAAGGCCCTCTTCGGCCCTACGGCGAGCTTCACCCATGTTTTGTTTGTAAGCTGATACTAGTCTAAGTAAGAAAAAAAAAACCGCTTAATCAGGTAAAAGACGATCCAAGGGAATCCATGGTTGAAGGACATCAAATACATTTTTTCCCCATGTACGTGCACGCAAGCGACCATCCAAGATGGCAATTCTTCCGTTATTCCTTCTGACCGGTGAGACCAACCTTGGTAAAAGGCTAAGAAGTTCTGGTAGAAGCAGACCTCTAAACCAATCAAGTCCTTTCTTCTTGAATGCCTCAACCCTCGCAGCAGTTAAAGGTGATTCCAAGCTGCTAATTGGCAACAATGCAACGATCAATTGCTCTGGAGCAGGTAGTTGCTCATAAGTTGCAAGCCACCATTGAGAAGTACAACAAATAATTCCATTAGAATCCGGCGCAGTAGAACAAAAAACAACTCTTTTCCCAAATTCCGCAGCAAGCTCAGACGTCAATCCTCTAAGTAAATGATCATCATCTAAAAGAATTATTGTCAGCCCTTGTCGACCTAGTACAAGGCGGCGAGATTGGTCTAATAAATGCTCAGCAAAGCACTCTGTATTAGGCAAAGGCTGCCTGCAAGGTACAAATAGTCTTATAGGATCTTGATAAATTGGAGCACCTAATTTAACTCTGACATTAATAATTTCATCAAAAGATATGAATTCATTTTCGGATAAGCTACTCAATGTAATAAATGGATTATCGACAAATAGTTGATGAAGAGTCTGTAATGGTTCTAATGGCTGTAGATGCCATGTCCAATCAAGCAATTTATAGTCCAGTTTCGCCCAGCTCACCCACCCGCCAGTTATTGCATTCAAGACAGCAGTCCATGGTTTAGGAGGTTGAGGCAATACCCTCAATAAATCTGTTAATGCAAATATGTTAGTCAAGTCCATTCTAATCAATTCATTAGGTCTAATGGCTAACGAAAATAGTCTCTTAGTTAAATCCTCATGTAAATCAACTAATGCTGACGCTGCCAAAGGATAGGCTCGACGAAGGCAATCCCAATCCGATGAGGAAACTTCAATAGACATTACTTCTCGTAACCGTCGAGTTAAAAGCTCTGCTTCTGTAAAAATCAATTGCTTAGAACAAAGAGAGTTTTGGTCATATGCATTCAAAAATTCTTGATGATTCAGGACCCAAACTTTCTCGTCAGTGGGAGGTTCCAAGCCTTCCCAAACTGCAAGATGAAAACCTTCATTTTTCAACTTCGGAATTTCTACCTGAAATAATCTCTTTTTCTCTAATGGTGTAACGACTAGAACAACACCACAACTGTTTAAACATAGAGGGACCAGGACGCCTAGCCAATAGTCATTAGGGTTAGACCCTTCAAGCTGAAAAGTAGATTTATCTCTTCGTCGCAAGCTTCTTGCAACCAATCGACTTAATGTTAAATTATGCGGCCAAAGCAAAGAATCTTTTTTTAAAAGCTTCTTCATATAATTATGGGCATATACCTCAATCATTTAATGAAATTATTTAACTAATAAAATTTCCACCCTATATTGAGCATAAGACAAAAGTGAAGAGGGAGGAGTTCAAAAGTTAATGGAAATTGACCGTATTGGAATTGTTGGACTTGGTCTCATTGGAGGTTCAATAGGTTTAACACTGCAAAACAAAGGTTACATAGTCTCTGGCCTTGTCAACAAAAGCAAGACTGCAGAAAGAGCTAAAGAAAGAGGCCTGGCTCAAGAGATAAGTACTAATTCTAATATCCTTTCAAATTGCTCAATGGTGATCTTAGCACTCCCATTAGAACAACTCATCAATCCAACTTCAGAACTGGTGAATGCATTGCCTAAAAATGCCGTAATTACAGATGTCGGTTCTGTAAAGAAGCCTGTATTAGAAATTTGGGGAAAATTACATCCTCGTTTTGTAGGTAGTCATCCAATGGCCGGAACGATTCAAACTGGTGTAGAAGCTGGACAAACACATTTATTCAAAAATCGACCATGGATAGCAACTCCTGAAGAAACAACTGATATTGAAGCACTAGATGCTGTACATCAACTAGCTATTACTCTTGAAGGGCAATGGATTACCACAGATCCTAAAACACATGATCAAGCAGTTGCATTGATATCTCATTTACCTGTTTTTATAAGCACTGCATTACTTCAAACAGTGACCAAAGAACCCAACAAATCCTTGCTAATACTTGCAAAGACAATTGCATCAAGTGGCTTTGAAGATACAACGCGTGTAGGGGGTGGGAACCCAGATCTTGGAGTAGCAATGGCATCTAATAATACATCTGCTTTATTAAATGCAATTACTTCTTACCGTTCGTCACTAGATAAGTTAGAAGAAATGATTCAAGCCAAAGAATGGGATCACCTCAAAAATGAGTTATCAGAAAGTCAACTAAGTCGGCAAGATTTTTTATAAGAAATCATTTCGTTAAAGTGAATTCTTTACCATCTTCAAACATTAATTGTCTACAAACCATAAGAGCAGATTGACTGACTCCAGCTGTACCCTCACCAGGATATATAGAGTCTCCACATAACCAAAGTCCTTTCACCGGTGTTCTACTTGGCAAGCCAAAAGGACCAAATGATGTGGGTGTCTGTGCTAAACCTCCAACAATACCTTGTGGGCGTCCCGTCCACCTTGCAAAGCTCCTAGGTGTAGCTAATTCTTTATGAAGCCACTGTTTAGATTCAATAGCAAATTGGGCATTTAATACTTTAATAATTTTTCCCAAGATCAAGTCTTTGCGCTGTTTATACTCTGAGGGACTATAAGCAGACCAAGAAGCTACATCTGTAAACAAACTGGCAATCACTGTTGCTTGTCCAATAGGAGCACGTCCATCTCCCTCAAAACTAATAGAAATAAAAATCGAACCAAGTTCTTCTAGAAAAAGTTGGAAATGTCCTGCGCAGCATGATTTAAGATCGCGACGAGTAATCGCACCATAAAAAACAATGGCTCCAGTTGGTTGAGATAATGCTTCTAACCTATCTCGATAATTCTTAGGTAGACCACTACTAGTATGGGGAATTAACTCCAAAAGGGATTGTGGAGGTAACGTAAAGACCACATTTTTAGCTTGAAATTTTAAAGGTAATTTTTTGTGACTGTTAACCTCTAACTGCCACGTATTGGTATTTTTTGATAAACCTACAACCTTATGACTTAAAAGGAGTTTGCCCCCATCTCTTAAAAAGCAAAAAAGTAATTGATCACTCAGTTTCTGCATAGATCCTTTTAGGTGCCACAAGCCAAGTGGAGCCTGTGCCATTTGAAGTACAGTTGCACCATATAAAGCGGCAGTTTTATTACTTGGCGCTTGGGAGTAAAGTTTTAATTGACAATCCAGAAACTTTCTTAATCGTTGATCGTGATTACATGAGCAAAGCCAAAGCAAATCAGCAACAGATGATCTACTGAATACTCCTGTCAAGAAATTCATCGATCTACTAGAGTTCAAAAATTGCTTAAGATCCCAAAGATTTTGAATCGGTAAGATAGGGTCACTAGCCGCAAAAGACCAGTTACTACGATGTAATTGATTACATAGCATCCAAAAAAGCTCACTCCCAGGAAAATGTTTTTTTCTTTCTTCTTCCCATTTCAAGGAATCATGCCAAAGGTGTATTGGCTCCTGCCCTTCTCCAAGATGAACTATGCATGCGGGGTCTAACACTTCAGCCTCAGGAGTAGAACAATGAAGATGTCTGAATATCCGGTCATGAATACCCCCGTTCTCGAAACCTGCGACTTGAGTAGCTCCCACATCGAAAACATAAGGACCGCGACTAAATGTTCCAGCACAACCCCCTGTTTGAGCATGAGCTTCCAGCAATATGACTTCCTTCCCTTCATAAGCAAGCAAGGCCGCAGCTGTTAAGCCAGCTATACCTCCCCCAACAACAATTACTGATTTCTCGGTCATATAAATCAGACTATTCAATTTTCAAAGAAAACAACATGGATCTAAATCTTCAAGAACAAATAACCGGAGTCAAGGGTCCTCTGTCTGGAGAGAAAATTGTAGAAGTCAATTCAATTAACGGAGGGTGTATACATCGAGCTTGGAAAATAAAATTAGCATCAGGGCAAGAGTTTTTCGCAAAAGCCTCTTCAAGAGAGCATTTCCCAATGCTTGAATATGAAGCAGGTGGACTTATCGCTCTACAGAAACACATCGATCAAGATTATCTAATAATTCCAAAACCGATAGCTCTTCAACAATTAGAAACAACCGCAATATTAATTTTACCTTGGATTCAATTTATTCAAGGTAATGAAAAAAAGCTTGGACAAGGTCTTGCAATCCTTCACCAAGAGTCTTCAACACAGCATCAAGAGAATTTTGGATGGGGAACAGATGGTTTTATTGGGTCGAACCCACAGATTAGGGGATGGAACAAAAGCTGGGGAGAATGCTTTGTAGAACTACGATTAACTCCTCAAATAGAGATGGCCAAACAATGGAATCTAAATTTCGACCAAGCAAAATTCAAAACTAATCTCATTAAATATTTAGAAAAACATAATCCAATTCCTTCTCTCGTCCATGGAGATTTGTGGAATGGGAATGTAGCTCTGCACAAGAATGGTAAAGGAATACTTTTTGATCCTGCTACTTGGTGGGCCGATAGGGAAGTAGATATTGCAATGACTAAATTATTTGGTGGTTTTTCTCAAAACTTTTACAAGTACTACGAAGGAATTTGGAAACTCCCAAAAGGACACCAAGAAAGAATTGAAATATACAATCTTTACCACATATTAAATCACGCAAATTTATTTGGAGGAGGCTACAAAAACAGAGCCATTGCAAGCATCAAAAAAATTAACAGCCTGCTAGAGAAATATTAATTTTGTTTAGTCTATGTATTCCTTCCTTATATTTTGAACTTTCTCAAGAACAGCACTGCGTTTCTCACTTGTCGTAAGATTTTGCCAGCTCCACTGACCAACAACCACAATTCCCAAAAGTTCTAATAAGCCCGGCAAAATTGGGAAGAAGTTTACCGTATCAACAACTACTTTAATAACAATTTGGGCAACAATTACAACTGCAATAATTCCTGCAGCCTTACCATATTTACCCATTTGAGACCAATCGACTTTCCCAAGCATTTCATTTGCTTGGCTCATAAAGTCACTAGCACGGTCTGAGATAGTCGGCCCAGCGGGGGCTGACTCATTGTTAGAGTCTTGATTTGACTCAGGACTGGCTTCACTCATTACCAATTGCTTACAATTGAATGTTGAGCTGAGTGTATCTAAATAATCTTTTGAGTGCCAACATTAATTTAGAGATAATGCCGAACCCTGATAGAGAGAGGACCGAACAAGCACTAGTAAGTCAAGAACCTGAGCAAATTCAATTGGATCAAATTCAGAAAGAATTATTCGTTACAATTCTTTGTTGCAATTAGCAAGGGACACAAAGCGATGATCATAGGCGAAAGAAAAAGTTTGCAAATAAATCTTATATTCTTCAAAAGAATTCAATTGGGAATGCAAAAAAAAACTAAATTCCTAAAAGTAGTATTCAAATCTCGTCCTGATTTTTTGACTTAGGCAAGTTTTAGAAAGAGTTTATTCATTTCTAAATAGGTTTTCTCTGCAATATGAAGAACAATAAGCGACAGAAGATTGGCAAGAGTGAAACAAATGAAAAAAATAGGATTAAACTATCTCAGTAAATCATCAAAATGAATAGAATTCTTAGCAAGAAGAACCTTATTCAAGTAGTAAAGAAGCCTGAATTATCTCAAATATTTTCCTATAATTAAAAAAAGCTATTCCTGCCAATACTCATTAATAAAAGGTTGTTTCAGGGTCCAAGGACATGCATCACAAAGATAAAAATTTTTCCACTTTAAGCTCAGATGAACTAGAGAGATATTCAAGGCATATGTTCTTGCCTGAAATAGGAGAAAGTGGTCAAAAGAAACTTAAGTCAAGCTCAGTTCTTTGTATTGGGTGCGGTGGCCTTGGCTCTCCTTTACTTATGTATCTTGCAGCCGCTGGAATAGGCAATCTTGGTATCGTGGACTCTGATCTAGTAGAAAAATCCAACCTTCAAAGACAAGTTATACATGGGACTGAATGGCTTAAAAGACCAAAAGTAGAATCGGCTAAGTCCAGAATACTAACCATCAACCCTCATTCAAACGTAGAAACATTTAATATGATGCTAACTAATGAAAATGCCTTAGAAATCATCAGACCATTTGACCTAATTTGTGACTGTACAGATAATTTTCAGAGCAAGTTTCTCATTAATGATGCGAGTTTAATACTAAATAAACCAAATATTTACGGTGCAGTTTCAAAATTTGAAGGTCATTCAACAATTTTTAATCTCCATGAAAATAGTCCAAACCTTAGAGACCTAATACCTGAACCACCACCACAAAATCTATTGCCCTCATGTTCTGATGCAGGTGTAATGGGAATTTTGCCAGGACTAATCGGTCTAATTCAAGCTACAGAAGTTATAAAGGTTATTACCGACATAGGGCAAACATTAGATGGAAGGCTATTGGTCTTTGATGGTCTTAAGATGAAATTCAAAGAGTTAAAGCTAGAAAAAGATCTAGATCAAGCTCCCATAAAGGAATTAACTAATTACAAAAAGACTAATTCAAGTGAGAGGATTGGGCCCTCATCAATAGAGCAAATTACTGTTAAAGAGCTAAAAAGTTTACTTAATAAAGAATATTCAGAACTTATACTGATAGATGTGCGAACACAATTGGAGTCGAAGATAGAATCTATTGAGAAGTCAATATTAATTCCACTAAAGAATATTGAGAATGGTCAAGATATCGAGAAGATCAAACGACTTTCATACAATAAACAACTCTACATCCACTGCAAATCAGGTTCGAGGTCTACAAAAGCAATTGAGATATTGCAAAAATATGATATTCATGCAATCAATGTTATAGGAGGGATTGATGAATGGAAAAAAAAAGCTTGACTTAATGGGCAATAATTAATAGTCAACTCCACGCTTTAATTCAATGCCTTTCTCAGCGTAATGTTTATGACAAACCATTTCTGAATGTACACTGGCAAGATCAAAGTAAGATGGGTGATTTTTACATCGACCAGTAATTATTACTTCTGTTTCCGAAGGTTTTCTCAGTAAGGTTTCAACAATAGGTTCTACTGGAAGCAGTTCCAAATCAACAGTTGGATTTAACTCATCAAGAATAACTGTCTTATATAGCCCACTAGAAATTGCAGCTCGAGCAATTTCCCAAGCACGCTCTGCTTCCACATAATCAATGGGTTGTTGTTGGCCACGCCAGACAATTGCATCTCGTCCTGAACGAAGATGATCTACTAAGTGAGGATAGCTCTCACGCAGTGCAGCGATCGCAGCATCTTCTGTATATCCATTCCCTCCTTTTAACCATTGAAGGATTAAGACACGGTGGCTTTTATCTTGACTAATACCTTTACCTATAGCCTGCAAAGCTTTGCCCAAAGCACTTGTAGACTTACCTTTTCCTTCACCAGTATATATTTCGATACCGCCAGGAGAACCTATTGAGAAGTTGTCAGAATTTTTGCCATCAGGTAGACGATGAGCTCTCATCTCAGAATGTAATTCTGCAACTTTTATCAGCTCACGCGGGGCAGCACGACCAGTAACTATCACTTCCATCCCTTCAGGGCGCGAAACAATTGCCTTAACCACCTCATCTATAGGAAGAAGTCCTAAATCTAAGACTGGATTTAATTCATCAAGAACTACTACAGAATAAAGCGCACTAGCAATAGCACCTTTTGCTATGTCCCATCCTCGCTTAGCTTCAGCTATATCAAATTTATTTGATTCATCTGCGGTAAAAAAATCAGCTCTACCAGTCCTAACTTGGTCAATTAAATGAGGGAAACCTTGCTGCAAAGCTTCGATCGCGGCATCTTCGTCATATGAGCGCCCAGGCCCTTTAAGGAATCTAAGTAATAAAACTCTCGTCCGACGTTTTTCACAAATGCCCAAACCTATCGTTCTTAAAACAACACCAAGTGCAGCCTGACTCTTTCCCTTGCCTTCGCCATCATAAACATGTAATTGGCCATAGACACGTTCTTTACTATCAGAAGCAGTAACTATTCCAATAGATCTTCTATTCCCAGGCGTAGAACTTCTATCGTGTTTCGCTGAAGTCTTTAAATTTTGATTTAACTCCATTAAAAAATCGTTCCTAAAAAGAGCTTACATAGTTCAATCAATAAGACAGCCTTTAGGGAAAGGCCTAAAACATGATGCTAAAGCTACAAGAACAACTTGCAACATCAGACCGCAAGCAACTTGATCATATAAGAGATTTTATTAAAAACCTCAAAAGAGTTTGTGTTGCATTCTCAGGAGGTGTGGATAGCTCTCTTGTAGCAGCAATAGCCGAAGAGCAATTAGGAACTTGTGCGATTGCAATTACAGGTGTTTCAGCTTCACTTGCACCACATCTGCTTGAAGAAGCTCGTTTACAAGCAAATTGGATTGGTATAGAACATAGAGAATGTCATACCAATGAACTTGAAGATCCTCACTATGCAGAAAATCCCATAGATAGATGCTTCGCTTGTAAGAAAGAGCTTCACAAGCATCTAATGCTGATTGCAAGAAACTTCTCAGGAGCAATAGTTCTTGATGGAGTCAATGCGGATGATTTAAATGACTATCGACCAGGCATAGACGCAGCTCAGTTAGCGGGCGTTCGATCTCCATTAGCAGAACTAAAAGTCAACAAAGATTCTATTCGTGCCATTTCTAAAGCTCTAGGCTTCCCATGGTGGGACAAACCTGCTCAACCTTGTCTTGCCTCAAGATTCGCTTATGGAGATCCCATCAGTTCCAAACGACTCAAGCAAGTAGCTAAAGCAGAGAAATGGTTGATAGATAAGGGATTCTCAAGAGTTAGAGTTAGATTACAAGGACTTGCAGGAAGAATTGAAGTTCCATCTGACCAAATCAATGATTTAATAATTAGCTCCAGGCGAAAGGAACTTGTAGATTTTTTCTTATCAAATGGATTTTCCTCAATCAGTGTTGACCTCGAAGGATTAGTAAGTGGAAAACTAAACAGAGACAACAATTTAATGTAAAATTAAAGGAAGAGAATCATGGCTCTCTTGATAGATCTTTGATTGAAGCCGGCGTCTCTCGTTGAAAACTCTTTAACGAGTATGTTTTAGCAGCAAACTCTCTGAACAATGATTTACAAGCTTTTTCAGGCATAGTTTGTTGTCCGCATGTAAAAACATCTATTGCTGCATATCTACTCTCAGGCCAAGTATGTATCGAAATATGAGACTCAGCCAACAGGGCTAAACCAGTCACTCCTTGGGGCTCGAATCTATGCGTAACCATACTAAGAAGCCTTGCACCTGCAACTTTGGATGCAGAAGTGAGACTTGTTCTAATAAATGCCTCATCATTCAATTTCGACTGATCGCATTCATATAATTCAAGAATGCAATGCTTCCCAATCATTTCATCCAGACTTTCATATTGTAAAGCAGGCACATTTTCTAAATAACACTTTTCCCATCCGGGGTTTGGGTGCAAACAAGAAAGAGTTTCTTTCATCTCAAGCTAATCAACGATGATTACATTAACCGACTTCAAGAATTCCATCTTGATGTCGTTCTAATTCAAGGATTTGGGAGTTCCTTCTCCAATCTCCTTCGAATGCTTCCAAATGCGTTGCACTGATTAAACATTGATGGTCATCACCAACTGCTTCAAGAAGTAAGAATTGCCTAATCGGGTCAAGCTCAGCAAATACATCATCAAGAAGTAACAACGGAGGTTCCCCAAATGTCGCTCCAACTAATTCTAACTCAGCTAATTTCAAGGACAAAACAAGAGTTCTTTGTTGGCCAGCAGAGCCAAATTTTCTAGCCTGAGAACCATTAATGAGAAAAGATACTTCATCTCGATGAGGTCCAACTTTGCAAGACCCTAATCTTGCTTCATCGTTGCGTTGACCAGCGAGCTGTTCTTCAATCGCTAATCGCCATGAAAGTTCCGTTTCCTCACTTTCTAAAGCACTCCCAGGGAGATAGTTTAGCTCTAAGTCTTCGTTACCTTTACTCAGCCGTTTCTGCCATTTTGCAGCAAGAGGCTGCAAATGTTTTAACGCTCTATTTCGCCGACGATGAATACGTGTGCTTACTAATGCCATTTGAACATCAAAGGCATCTAAAAGAACATCCTGATTTACCTGCATAGAGTCTTTCCAGTAACGCCAAAGCTGATTTCTCTGACGTAACAACCGATTAAATCGAGTAATTAAATCTCCATAGACTGGTTCAAGTTGCTGAACAACTCGATCCAACCAACTCCTACGCAGTAATGGTTCGCCCCTAACAAGATTTAAGTCAAGTGCACTAAAACCTACACATCTAACAGAACCAAGTAAATCCAAATGACGTGATAGTTGCTTGCCATTCTTTAGAACTTTTCTCCCTCCTACCTTTCTAAATTCCAATGAGAGGTTTTCATCATTACTGGTCTTCGCTCGAACAATTGCACTGTCATTGTTCCAATGAATCAAATCTTGGTCACTACTTGAACGGTGAGATTTAAGACTACCTAACAATTCAACAGACTCTAAAAGGTTTGATTTTCCAACACCATTAGGGCCTATAACTAAAAGGCGTTTTTCCATGAATTGCAGTTTAAGACGTTTGAAATTGCGGAAAAAATGCAACTCTATTTCCTGAAGGCTGATCTTAGTTATGGCACCTTTAGCTAAGCTAGCTCTATTGAGACATTATTAGGTCTCATATTGCGGCTTTAGTCCGTTTTGTGGGCATGTAGCTCAGTTGGATAGAGCATCAGATTCCGGTTCTGAGAGTCGGGGGTTCGAGTCCCTCCATGCTCGTTAAGGAAAGTAATATTTATCGAAGGCGAAAGGCCATTGTTCTTATCCCCTCTGGATCAATAATAAAGCCCTCATTTTCTATCACCTGCAAGGCAATAGGTGGTGCAGCAACTGAGACACTACATCCAGGAAGTTTGTTTTTAATAATTGCAAGGGAATGATGAATTAATACACCTAAAAACTCTCTTTGATAATCCCCTGGAGAGGCGGCAAGGTCCCATAGATTTGCATTTAAACCCTGATCAGTAGTAATACGAACAAAAGCTGATAGTTTATTTGTTTTCTCTTCCAAAATAGACAAATTACAAAAACTATTTTTCAGTGCAATAGCTAGTTTTTTAGAAGAATACATCTCAGAATTACATCTTGAAAGTAACCTATTTAATTCATCTGGTGAAGGAGCTTTATTCACTTCAAGAAGGAAACCAGATGGTAGCCTCGAAAATCTAGAATTCTTAAACGGGAACAAATCTCAACCTGTATTACGCATACCTGCTGCAATTCCATTAATTGTCAACAATGCCCCTCTCAATAACTCACTTCTACTATAAGTACGTTCAGCATCTCCTTCACTGCGTAAAGTTTCACTCATAGGAGGTTGACGATTTTGATCACGCAGTCGACGAAGCAAAGCTACCTGAAGAAAACCCAAAGGGATAATTGTGCGATTACGCAAATCAACTGATAGCTGCAAAGCAGGGTCTGCACTTAAAAGTTGTGATTTACCAGTTATTTCCAAAATTAATTTCCTAGTTAATTTGTACTCGCAAGCAATGATCTCAAAAATACTATTAAAAGCTTCTCTATTTTCAATGCTCCCAAGACTAGTCATATAATGATGAGCTACTTCAAGGTCAACTTTAGAAAGAGTCATTTCCACTTTAGAAATCAACATACGAAAGAAAGGCCAACGCTGATTAAGCATTCTCAACAAATCAAGCTGAGTCGAGTCTGAGCTAAGTTCTTTTTGTAAAGCAGTGCCAACACCAAACCAACTGGGTAAAAGGAATCGACTCTGTGTCCAGCCAAAAACCCAAGGTATAGCCCTTAAACTAGAAAGGTCTTTTGCACCTGTCTTTCTTCGAGCAGGACGACTGGATATTTGTAACTTGCTAATTTCTTCAATAGGAGTGACTTCTTGGAAAAATGCTACCAAATCAGGATTATCATGAACTAAAGCTCGATAATGTTGTCGAGAACTCGCTGCTAATCGAGTCATTAACTCATTCCAACTGGGAGTGGCATCTAATTGATTAGTAACCAAACTATTCTGTAGAACGGCAGTTGTGACAGTTTCAAGGTTATAAAGAGCAAGTTCAGGGAGACTATATTTTGATGCAAGAACCTCCCCTTGTTCGGTGATTTTAATCCGACCTTTTAATGTTCCACTGGGTTGAGCCAGTATGGCCTGGTATGCAGGTCCTCCGCCTCTCCCTACAGATCCACCACGTCCATGAAATAATCGCAAAGCAATCCCATGACTACTCGCAAGATTCTGAAGTGCAATTTGTGCTTGATGTATCTCCCAATTGCTTGATAAAAAACCAGAATCTTTATTGCTATCCGAATAACCAAGCATTAACTCTTGTAATGGCTGTTGTTTTTCACCCACTCTCGGCAACAACTTTAGATACATTGTTGATTTAAATAACTTCTCCATAACTGATGGAGCACGTTGAAGATCTTCAACTGTCTCAAAAAGAGGGATTACCAACAAGTCTGAAAACTCTGAAGAAAGATCAACTAAACCAGCTTCTTTTGACAGTAAAAGAACTTCCAGTAAATCCGAGACTGAGTGACTCATTGAAATGACATATGAACGACAAATGCGACTACCAAACTCTTTCTGCAAGCGATGAAGCATTCTAAATACAGAGAAAGTTTCTTCCGTGCTTTCTGACCAACTGACAGCAGGTGGAATTAATGGTCTCAATGTTTTCAATTCATCTAGCAACCATTGCACCTTTTCCTCTTCTGTCATATCCAAATAATTCTTATCTAGATTGAGATATCTTGTTAATTCGTCTATAGCATCACTGTGGCGTGTACTTTCTTGTCGTATATCAAGACTGGCAAGTGAAAAGCCAAAAATATGTACCTGAGTCAAAAGAGTATCAAGATACTCACAGCTCAAACTTGTTGCTACCAAGCTACTGCGAATAAGCTCCAAATCACTTCTAAATTCATCGATAGAGCAATAATGCAACTCCTCTAATGAATTAGGAGAGGTTCTTGAATTATTAGGTTGCTCAAGCAACGTCTGCCAACCCACTTCAGCAAGGTCTTGATTACGTTTTTGCGTAAACTTCAAGCGTTCCAAAACATAACTTAATTTTAAGCGATATGGTTCTAATCTATGCCTTGCAGCCCTTGATTCATATACATCTGGGAAACGCACTCTATCCATTTCTAAAGATTCAAGGAGTTGAGCACTTACCTGACTCCATTGCATAGAAATACTTAACTGATCTCTCAATTCTTGAACAGAGTTGAAATAAAGTTCAAGCATCAATTTCCTTTGATAACAAGCTGTGCGCCATGTAATCTCTGGGGTTACTGAAGGATTCCCATCTCTGTCAGAGCCCACCCAAGAACCAAACGAACAAAAAGCCTCCTGAGGTACTTCTACATCTGGATAGCTATATGAAAGGGCTGAGCAAATTCGACGCCGCAATTGAGGCATCGCATGAAACAGAACTCTTTGAAAGTAATGAAGAGCATAATCAACTTCATCTAAAACGGTAGGTTTAAACTGATGCAATTCATCGGTCCTCCACCACAACCTAATTTCTTCTTCTAATTGCAATCTTAAATTGTCTCTTTCCGATAATGGAATGACTACATCAGACTGCAACTGTTGAAGAAGACTGGCGACCCTAGTTTGTTTATGACGCACTGTGTGCCTGACTATCTCAGTAGGGTGAGCTGTGAAGACTAGTCGAACATCCATTTCCCTCAACAACTCTTCCAACTGTCCTGGAGGTACGTTAAGTCGACGTAAACGATCAAAAAGCTCACTAAAAGTTGCTGGAGATGATTGACTCGCAAGTGGTGGTGCAAATGGATCAATAGAATTTATAGAGTCTTTGATTTGCCCCTGACCAATACTTGATAAATAACTATCTTCTTCAATTCGTTGTTCAAGAATGTTAACTAACTGGAAGTATAAAGAGAATGCCCTTGCTGCAGAAATAGCTTCCGCTAAGTCCATTTCCCCAATCAATAAAACAATTTCATTAATTTGATTACTATGTTGTTCTTGAATCGAATTCGAATTACTTAGTTTCTTTAATGTAAGAAGCCGTTCTGCCTGATCATCTGGACATTCACTACGAACAACCGTTTTCCATAAGTCTTCAACTAATTCCAGCCGATCTTGCAATAACCGTGCAGAAACATGATCAGAGAACAAAGGACTTAAATTACTAGCCACAGAGTCTGAACTAGAGGATTTATTCATAGAAAGCTTTCCAGACTCAGTCATAAACATCCCTCTTTGTTTAAAGCAGCATCTTCTTCAATTTTCATTGCTTTAATCGAATCACTAAGCAGCATGGGAACAGAGGTCCCAGCCTTAAAAGATTTCAACCATTTCATTGACTGATTACCGTTATCTAATACTTCTTGAATAGCTGTGAGAACTTCGAGAATATCTAAATCAATAGCCAAGGGCCTGACATCCTCTAAAAGTTCAGAAATCCAATCTCTACAAGAAATCATTCGCCCATCCATCCAATGATGCAATGTTGCATCCAAACTGTTCTTAGCTGCTGCAACTTCATTCATATCACATAATTCAGCAAGCTCTATATGACTGAATTTACTCATCTTAGCTGGATCTAGTTTTCTGGGATTTTTCATAAGACTCATAACTCTTAATTCAAGCAAAGCTGTAATAGCTAAAAGTAAATCGCAATCTGTAACCAAATCACAAATCCTCAACTCAAGTCTATTTAATTGATAAGGCCTTTTCTTTCCGTTAGGACGAACAGCAGTCCACAAATGACGTTCATTACACATATGTCCTTCTCTCAACTGCTTTTCAATCCAATTAACATAATGAGCATGGTTTTGAAATAAAGGGACTTTTTTAGGGGTTTTAGGAAACTGAATCCATCGTTGGGAGTGAAACCCAGTAGAGGAACCATCTAAAAACGGAGAACTTGCACTTAATGCTAAAAAAAGAGCAGCTTCACATCTGACTAAACTCAGGGCAGAAAAAATAAGTGACACATCATCAATGCCTAAATTGATATGAATGCTTGATGTCACTACTGTTGTGCCATAGTTTAATTCAATGAATTCATGATATGGGTTAGATAAATCTGATCGTTGGAATTCCCCACTATCTCCTAAGCTCAAGGTACTTCCAGGCAAAATAGTTAAATTACGCTGTTCTAACCAATCTCTTAGTCGCTTGCGAGGTTCTAAAAGTAGTTCTTTTAATTTTTTATATTGCTTTTCAGGCTGGGTAATATATTCAAGGTTTCGCTGATCTGGTTCCTTTACAAAATCTGAAAACTCATTAGCAACAGATGCAGATACTCCTACATGCTCTCCTGTACTAAGACCTGTAAAAAGTTCTACTTCAAATCCTTTAAGTAAAAATTCTTTCATAAATCAAAGTGAGGAATCAAGACATGCCAAAGCTGTAAGCATACCTTTGGCTTTATTTACAGTTTCTTGAAATTCATTCTCAGCAATTGAATCAGCTACGACGCCGGCTCCAGACTGCACTTCAACTTTATACAATCCATCTGAATAGTTCGAAACAAGCATAGTTCGAATAGTAATAGCTGTATTTAAGGCCCCATTAATATCCATCGAGCCATATATACCAGAATAGGGTCCTCTTACATGATTCTCCAACTCATGAATCAATTGCATTGCTCTAATCTTGGGCGCACCCGAAACTGTCCCCGCAGGAAATGCTGCCATTAATAAATCCCAAACATCCATTTCCTCGTTCAAGGATCCCTCCACTTCACTCACTATGTGCATTACATGTGAATATTTTTCAATAAGCATCAAATCTTTCACTAAGACTGTCCCTGGTCTACATACACGTCCTAAATCATTCCTTCCTAAGTCAACCAACATTACATGTTCAGCGATTTCTTTTGGATCTGAAAGTAAGTCTTGCTCCAGATTTATATCTTCCTGATCCGTGCGACCTCTAGGTCTTGTTCCTGCAATTGGACGAAGACTCGCCCTAATTCCATTCTTAGAAGGTTTGGCCTGAACCATCACTTCAGGACTTGAACCAATAAGTTGCCAATCACCAAAATCATAAAAAGCCATAAAAGGAGAAGGGTTTACTATTCTCAAACTTCTATACAAATCCAAAGGAGAGTGATGAACTGTAGTGTGAAACTTCTGACTCAAAACAAGTTGAAAAACATCTCCTTTTGCAATGTAATCTTTGGCTTTTTCAACAGCATTTTTAAAGTTAATTGGACTCCAATTACTTTTGACTGACTTTGGCATACCCCCTGTTGGATTCCAATCCAAAGGTTTAATTGAAGGCAATGGTTCTGCCATCTGAGATTTAAATTTACTTATTCCAGAATGAGCTTGCTCAAATGCATTAAAAGGAGATTGATCTAAAGTTAAATCACCATATGAAACTGCTGTAATCAATCTTTTTACTTGATCAAAGATTAATACTTTATCCATAAACATCCATATGCCATCTGGTAATTGATCTGAATTTCTTGCAGAAACAGGAACTTTAGGCTCAATCCATTGGATCAATTCATATCCCCACATTCCGTAGAGTTGACCTAAAGATGGAATCCCAGGAATTAATTCAGATTTATACGGCAATAAAAACTCTCTAAGTAACTCAAAAGGGTTTCCATCAAATTCTTCACTATGAAGATTCCTCCAAGTACGTGTTATTTTTCTTCCTCTCACAGTTACTACCCACAAAGGATCACTAGCTACAACACTCCACCTTCCTAATCTATCCCCGCCTTCAACTGATTCCAACAAGACCCCAGGCGAAGAGCCTTGACCAACCTTTAACCAAGTTGATAAAGGAGTTTCAAGATCAGCAGGCCAACTACTCACAAGAGGTATAAAATTTAATCCTCTAGAAGCTGCTTCTAAAAACGAATCACGATCAGATATTGGCATGCATCTATCATTGCAGCCTTCAACGGCAAAAAGATACCTGAATTTTTTTTAAGTGTTTTAAATCAGGAATCAAAAGTGTTTTTACCAGTGAACTTAATGCTTGCAGGATTTGGATTTTGGCCAATCCTACGAGAATTGTGATTTATTATTGACCTTCCTTCATTTACTTTCTCAGGGAAGACTCCATCTTTTGGATGAAGAAACTCTGTATCTCCTCCTGGGAAAATCCTATAAATTTTATAATCCTCAATCCTGGGCTTAAACCCTCTCAATTGAGTTCCTAAAGCTAGGCATTGCTCTTTTCTTGCAAAATACATAATATTCTGGCCCTCATTCATTACTGCTGCCCCACCAGTGGGGAGTTCAAAGGCCTGGGACTTTTTACTAGTCCAAGTTATTGCATATTTTTCTTCTGTTTCAGCAGAGTTAAGAAGACCTCCAGTACTGCCGATATTTTGAGGGAGACTACCCTTAAGAGCTTCAGTCATTGCTGTTCCTAAGAATCTGCATTCAACTACAAGTTGAAAGTAGCACTAACGTTTGTACCTTTTATCACTTTCTCTATAGAACCTTCACACGAGTCAACATTAACAAAAGGGATTAAACCGCTTCAGCTGTTGGGAAAAATATTGTAATGCCTCTATCTCGGCTTCTAGCCACCCTTCCACCAAGGCTTTCCAACAATCGTTGAGTAGCAGCTTGAGTCAATTGCAAACTTCCTGTATTTGGATCCCAACTCAAAACAGTTCCAAAATCAGAATTTTGATCAGTAAGTTTTTGATAAGACTCTTTCGAATAAAATGCAGATCTCGTGATTTTTAACTTTAATCTTTGCCCTGCTGGTCTCAATTCCAAATTCAAAGACCCACCAGGCTGAATACCCCTTGTATTTCTATCAATCAAACCACCAAGCATCAATTCAAGCTTCTCAGAATCACTAAGAACGGGTGGTAAATCTGGCGTAAGATCTAAGTTTAATTTAATTCCGCGTCGTTCAAGTTGAGCTTCCCATACTGGTGAAAGGATCTCAAGAATCCTAGCAAGATCAGTTTTTGCTAAATCTGACTTGGAACAGTGATTTCTTTCAAGTTCTACAGCATTAAATATCAAACCAAATCTATCAATTTGTTCTGTACATTCTGCATCAATTTCTTTGAGTCTAGAAATAGCCAAATCCGGCAAGTCTCTTCTTCGCAAGAGTGATCGAATAAGCGTTCTAATCGTAGCTAAGGGAGTTCTAATTTCATGAGTAAGAGCTTCCAATAAGGAGATCTCTCTACTGGCTTTAGGGTCTATATCATCTTCTGAGTTCTTATCTAAATCCTCTTGATAGGTTTGAATATTTACACTGGGTGCCATTTCTGCCAATCTTGCAGCGATAAGAGGCCAGAAAATCTTGCCAATGTCATCATTACTCCTAAGTTCCCCTAAATCAGCTAAAGAATCACGAATCTCTCTAGCTTTCTCTGGATGCTCCAGATTTAATCTCTTATCCAATATTTTTAACACATCGGTCAAAGTTTCAGGATCACTTCTCATGATCAAATTTCGTTCTCCTGGATTACCTTGCAAAGCAAGAGCAATCTGAACATCTTGAGTGATAATTATTAATAATGGATCGCAACCATCCTCTTCTCTTAAAGGCAATCTCCTAAATCTGTTAACACTTTCAACCTTTTGATTTTTAATTAATCTAACAGAAGTGGGTAATAATAGTCCTGTTTTATAAGGATTAATAAGTGGTAATTCCTCAGGTACCCAAACCCATCCATCTAATTTCTCAAGCAATCTAGATTCATATAGTGCAGGTAAAGGTGACGCCAGCCATAAGCCTTTTTTAAAATCCATAGGCAATAAGATCTGATCTTGAAGAGTATCCAATGCTGCCCACCACAATCTCCTCGCAATTTGCTCATCGACTCGTCCAAGAGGCACTCCATAAGCCATTCGTTTATGAATAGATCTAATTGAAACTTGATTAATCACTAACTTCTAGTAAATAATTTTGTTCTACGAGAAACAGATAAGCAAAGACCTAAAGCAACAAAAGCTACAATCAATGCCGTTCTTCCATAACTCATAAATGGTAAAGGAATTCCAGTTATAGGTCCAAGTCCAATCGTCATAAAAATATTTACAACAACCTGGAAAATAATCATTGTTGCTATTCCTACAACAACTAAAGATTCAAATTTTGTTCGTGCTTCTCTTGCAATTTTTAAAAGACGGATAATTATCAAAAAGAAAACCAATGAAACAAATAAAGTACCCACAAAACCTAATTCTTCGCCTAAAGCACTAAAAATAAAGTCTGTATGTTGTTCAGGAATAAAATTTAATTTTGTTAATTGACCTTGCAATAAACCAGTACCAAATAGACCACCTGAACCGATACCTATTGTGCTTTGTATGAGATGATACCCGCCACCAAGAGGATCCTTAGCCGGATCAAGAAATAAAATCAATCTTTCTCTTTGGTAATCCTTAAGAAAATGAGTCCAAAGCCAAGGTGAAATAAATGCAATCCCACCCAAACTTGCCATAATTAAAGAAGAGCTTAAGTATTTTTTTGGCAATGAACGATATGCCAAAAAACCCATAAAAGGAATCCAGAAAATCAAACCTGGCCGAAAAACTCCCACTAAAATAGAAGTGCAAATTCCAGACAAGAAAAGCAAAACCCATTCCAAAGGCATGCCAGACCAGTAAAGCATTACTAATAAAACTGCTCCAAAAACCAAAGACGTTCCTAGATCAGGTTGGATGAAAACTAAAATCCAAGGTATCAGAATTACTCCAAATGGTCTCCATAAACAAATTGGTGAATGGAATTTTTGATGGTCAAGAATTGATGCAAGAGAAATAATGACAATAATTTTAGCAATCTCCGATGGTTGAATATTAAAACCGCCAATATTTAGCCAACGTTGTGCACCTAGGGCAGAAGTGCCAATTAGCTTTACAGCAAAAAGGCTTGAGACTGTTATTAAGTATAACGGTAGTAAAAACTGTCGAAGTCTTTCAATATCTATTTTAGAAATACTATATGCAAGGATTATTCCCACGACTGCAGTGATTGGATGATTTAGCCAATTCGCATAGAAGATCTGACGCTGAGTACTGGCAATTAATACACTAGAAATGGTAACAAGTATTAAAGGAAATAGCCAAATTATAAATTCAATATCTTGAAAATATTTCTTTTTAGATATTACTTTTGAAAAAATATTATGTTTATTAATTGATGAAAATAAATTTAAAGTCATTATGGTTTATTTCATCAAATATTCTGAACTAATTCTCTAACAAGTTGCTTAAATACTTGTGCAGTTATTGAATTAGGGTATTGAAGAACAGTTGGCAAATATTCTTTATGATCCTTTTCATCATAGATTTCTAAAGGCAGTTTAGCTAAAAGCGGCACCGAGTTTTCTTGTGAAAGAGTCTGACCTCCACCTGTACCAAACAAGGAATATTCTCTCTCTGGTTGATCAGGTGGTATAAACACAGACATATTTTCTATAACACCTAAAATTGGTACATTCATTTGCTTAAACATAGCTAAACCTCTCCTGGAATCTTGTAGTGAAACTTTCTGAGGTGTGGTAACTATCAAAACACCACTCATAGGCACTGCTTGAGCAAGAGAAAGCTGAGCATCACCTGTGCCAGGCGGCAAATCAACTACAAGGAAGTCTCTCGCACCCCAATCAGCTTGATAAAGAAATTGCCTAATAATGCCATTCAACATTGGTCCTCGCCAAATCACAGGTTGATTATCATCAATTAATAAACCCATTGAGACCATTGCAATTCCACAAGTTTCAAGTGGAATGATTTTTTGATCAGAACCACTGCCTATTACTTCTGGAGCTTTATCAGAAACTCCAAGCATAATTGGAATATTTGGACCATATATATCTGCATCAAGCAAACCAACTTTGTAACCATTTTGAGACAAGGCACAAGCAAGATTTAAGGCAACAGTACTTTTACCTACTCCACCTTTCCCACTGCTAACGGCAACAACATGCTTAACATCTGGTATTGCCTGTAAAGAAGGTGGGGATTGACCATGCCCTGCATGGCCAATTTCCCCATTATTAGGAGAGGTATTACTTAATTCAATCTGAACAGAATCAATATCTTCGAAAGACTCAAGAATATCTTTAATTTCCTTAGCTATTCGATCTCTTTGAGCTTGAGCATAACTTGGGAGATTTAACCTGACAATAACCTTCGGGGAACGAACAATTAACTGATCTATCCAACCAAGTTCCAATATTGAGCGATCACTGCCTGAATCTTTTAAGCAAGAAAGAGAATTCAAAGCTTCCTTATCAGTCAACATAATTTCAAAGCATCGTTTCACTAACTTTAATGAGGGTATTGCAATGATCTAGCCTCATAGAGAAATAAAAATAAAGCTGTGCCATCTTTAAACTTGCCGCATCCTCCCTCAGATTCTCGAGAAAGAGCTAAGGCTTTCTTAATAGAGCTGCAAGATACGATTTGTGCAGAGCTAGAAAACATTGATGGTGAAGGTAAATTTTTAGAAGAAAGTTGGGAGAGGCCTGAGGGTGGAGGTGGACGTTCCAGAGTAATGAAAGAAGGCAAAGTATTTGAGCAAGGAGGTGTGAACTTTTCAGAAGTTCATGGTGAAGAATTACCTCCTTCAATAATCAAGCAACGACCTGAAGCCAAGGGGCATAACTGGTTTGCCACTGGTACTTCAATGGTTCTTCACCCAAGGAATCCTTATATCCCAACAGTTCATTTAAATTATCGATACTTTGAAGCAGGCCCTGTTTGGTGGTTTGGAGGAGGAGCTGACCTTACTCCCTACTATCCATACTTAAACGATACGCGTCATTTTCATAAAGTTCTTAAGGAAGCATGCGATTCTATAAATCCTGAAGTTCACAAAGTATTCAAACCTTGGTGTGATGAATATTTTTTCTTAAAGCATCGCAACGAAAGTAGAGGCGTAGGAGGAATATTTTTCGATTATCAAGATGGATCAGGAAACCTCTACAAAGGTCAAAATCCTAATGGAGCTGCTTCAATTAGTTCAAAAACCCTTGGTGAGAAAAAACTATCATGGGAAGAGCTATTCTCACTTGCTAAAGCTTGCGGAAACGCATTTTTACCCTCATATATTCCAATTATTAAAAAGCGTCAAAACAAAGCTTTCTCAGACCGTGAAAGAAATTTTCAGCTATACAGACGTGGAAGATACGTTGAATTTAATTTAGTTTGGGATCGAGGAACTATTTTTGGTCTTCAAACAAACGGAAGAACAGAATCAATACTTATGTCTTTACCTCCACTTGCCAGATGGGAGTACGGATTTAAAGCCACTATTAACTCTAGAGAGGCACTACTTACAGATGTTTTCACGAAACCACAAGATTGGTTTTCAGATGAAAGTCTTGAAGAACAATGTCGTCCTTTTGAAGCAATAGATTAAAAACTACATCTACCAATTTAAAACCCAACTAATTCTTTTTTACATTTTTAATAAAATAGATCATCAAAAAAATCTTTCTCATATTGGAGAAGATGTTAAAGAAGCATCGCTGGCCAATTTCAGTGTTTTCGAAAGCTCAGCATCTATAGCAATCAATTCGTCTCTATGGGCACGTATTCTTAAAACGGTTCCTGAATCATTCAATGAGCTAATTAGTCTGATCTCAAAAGACTCTTGCCTAGAGGATCTAGTGCGATAAAACACACCCGCAAAAGGTCCTAAACCAGCCAAAATTAATGGCCACCAACTCAAACCTGGATAAAGCTGGAAAACAACTAATCCCAAGCAAGCTCCTCCTAACCCACACAACACAGAGAGAAAAATAGCAAGAGGTAGACTTGAGGAGACAGTTCCATTAAATTTTAGAATTCTCCTATCAACATCTCCTCCTTCCCCTCTCCAACCCCGCTCTTCCAACCAAGTACTCAAACCTTCAAGAACCGGAAGTGGTGGCAAAGGGGAAGAAATATTAACAACCGTTGTTCGATCTTTACTTGCTGCTCGAAGAAAAAATGCCAAGCCAATAGCTAATAATATAGTTAAAGTAAATGTCGAAATATATGATGCTTGCATCCCTAAATGATCAAAAGCCTGTCTTAAATTTACCTGAAGACCTTAATTCCTACAAATCAAGGCATATATTTGGAAGAAGGAACAAGTTATGAAAAATAAAACAGAGAATTGCTAGCAAATAACTTTATAAAGCTATTGACAAAAGTATAGAAAAACTTTCTTATTAATAAATAGTCTAAGGTCAATTCTCTGTAAAAACCTATGACCAGTTTTGCTAAAAAACCAGCAAGTTTTAAAGTCTTTATGAAAGACCTTGATGATGAAAGCACAAAAAGGTTTGGTAAAAAACCGGAATTAGCTATTGATTCTGAAGCAATGGGGCTTGTACATGGTCGAGATAGGCTTTGTCTAATACAAATTTGTGATGATGAAGATAATGTTGCTTGTATAAAAATTGATCAAAGTCAGAAAAAAGCACCAAAGTTACAGTCCCTAATGGAGAACAAATCCATTGAGAAAGTTTTTCATTATGCAAGGTTTGATGTTGCTGCATTAGCTAGCAATCTAAATATCGAAGTGACACCAATTTTCTGTACTAAGATTGCTAGCAAAATGGGTAGGACCTATTCTCCTAGACATGGACTAAAGGAAGTGATTTCAGAACTTGTAGGAGTAGAGCTCGACAAACAAGCACAAAGTAGTGATTGGGGTCTAATAGAGGAACTTTCTGAAAAACAGCTGGAGTATGCAGCTAATGATGTTCGATTCCTTCTTGCAGCAAAGACAAAGCTTAAAAATATGCTAATCAGGGAAAAAAGATGGGATATAACAAAACGATGTTTTGAATGTCTTCCAGTAATGTGTGAACTAGACAGATTGAGATTTAACAATATTTTTGAACATTAGTAAATTGCTTCTAAAGGAATTAATCCTCTACCATAAAATTTTCTTCTTCGGCAAGAGCTTCTAATAAAGAATCTAATGGATTAGTCATTCCTTTTTCGTCAGACGAAGATTTTTTACGTGCTTCTGCTAATAATATTTCGGCTATTTCCTTGCGCGAAGAAATGTCTCTCGCACCTTTTTTGGCAGCTACAACATCTATTTTCTTTTTCGCAGCAGCAATGCTAATGGTTAAAAACGATGCTAATTCCGCGCAGATTTTTAAGTAATCATGTTCCTTAATACCTGACATAAATCGAAAATAAACTTAGACATCTATCTTATTGGAAAAAGTCTCAAATTTTGAATTATTTACTATGAAGACACTGCAAAATCCTCTTAGCCAAAGCTTCGCTTCCTCCAGACTTACCCATCCGCCTTTTTCCTATAACAGATAAGCGCTCCCGTAAAAGGGAATCGTGAAGCAATAGCTGAACTGTTTTACTCAATTCAAAAGAATTCTGACAAGGAATTACACTTCCACCTAACAATCGACTCTGTCTGATTGCAAATCCACTTTTAAATTGCGGTCCTTTACCAGGCAGTGAGACACTAGGAACTCCAAGCCCTACTAGTTGCTCAGTAGCAGTCCCAGCATTGGCAATACCAACCTCAACAAATCGAGACCACTCTTCAAATTTTCCAACACCAAGAACAAGTCTCAAATCATTCTTCTCAAAACAAGTATCTGTATCCATCTCAATGAGTGGAGAGCGAGCTTTCTTATAACCTTTATTCTTTAAAGAATCTTCTAACAACTGTATGGAAGGTTCTGAGCCAATAGCGACAAAAATAATCAATGGGGTCTTACTTTCAATTTGTTCAATAGCATTAAGCAATCGTGTAAAATTTGCCATAGCCTCTGGCATTCGACTTCCACAAAGCAATATCAAACGTCTAAAATTTTTCAAATTAATAGGACGCACAACCGGCAGAAAGCCATCCATCATTGGGTTTCCTGGGGCGATAACTCTTACATTCTTTTTGCTTAATCCTCTAGCCGTTAATTTATCTCTTACTGCAACTATCTTGCATCGAAATGGTTTCATCAAGCTCCATTCCCAAGGCTCCCATTCAGTACCTTTAAGTGAATGATAAAAATCACTCAACAATTTGGGTTTAAAGGTAGTCCATGTGTAATCACTTTTTGGAGTGCCAATAAATGCATAGTCTCCGCCACTACTCCACGCAAAAAAAAGCGGAAGTACATCACCTACAGCAACAATAAAAGTTCCATCTTTTGCAGCACTTCTAACAGACGACCAGTTTTTAAAATTTACCCATAGGAAACCTGCACACATATCTTGAATGAACCCGGTGATGCTTTGATTACTAAAGCCGCCACTAGGCAGCCTCAGTGAAGTCCCAGATTTAATCAACCATCGCTCTTTAATTGCATTCAAAAAAGTTCTGCCTTCTCCTACTAAAGAAATTACTTCCAACTTTAATTCCGGTTTTAATCGATGCAAAGCTTGCAATATTCTTAAAGCAATCAAATCTTCACCATGACCATTCGAAAGCACTAAAACATTTTTATTCTTTGGACTGATACGATCCAAAGGGGAGAAATTTTTCACTCTCTGGGCGGCATGGCCAAGCGGTAAGGCAGAGGATTGCAAATCCTTTATCCCCAGTTCGAATCTGGGTGCCGCCTTCTTACCTTTCTTCTGACCGATCCCTTTGATCAGTTGCAAGAACTCAATTATTAGATCTCTCTTGCGGATTCTTTTCACCATCTAAAACGGTAGGGAAGCGGTAGGAAAGTTCGACCTTGGTTTTTAGAAACCCTTAAGGTACCTAAATTTTTGTACCTTTAACGGTATCAAGTATTCAAAAAAGTTCCAAATTTCTCTGTTCCAATGAAGATCTAAGGGCTGGCTGATCTTTATTGAGCACTTTTATTTGACGACTTTGGGTATACCATAAAACTACATTTCTTCTTTAGTGTACAAACAAACTATGAAACTGAGATGCTTTTTAGTATTCAAATAGACATTTTAGAGTCCCAGAACTGATACATCCCTCTGAAGGTATTAGGATGCTTCTCTTCAAATCTTGACTAATTTTTGTAAGTTTGTTTATTTTTTATCTTCTTGGCAATAGTTCGTGTAGAAAGCCAAGTTTATTGAGTTATTTAGATAATTCAATAAATTTATTCTCTATATCTTTTGTAAATAATTCTGAATTATAAAGTGATGCTGTTTCTCTTGATTTTGATAATTTAGATTTCAAGTGTATGAGCTTATCAGGATTTCTAGCTATATCTAAAGCTTTCTCTTCGTATTCTTTTTCATTATAAGTTATTAGTTCAGAAAGATCCATCGAATTCAGAAGACTAGCTGAGACTCTTGCCGCAAAACTTTTTCCAATTTTGGTTAGAATTGGTAACCCTCCCCATAACGCATCTGATGTTGTGGTGTGACCATTACAATTAAAAGTATCAAGTCCAAGGTCACCAAGAGAATATCTTGCTAAATGTTTATCTAATGATAAGTGCTCAGCAAAAATCAATCTATTTGAATCAACATTTCTTATTTCTGCTTCTTTACATAAATTTTCAACTACCCACATATTAGATTTATATAACCATAATACACTTCCTTTTATTTCTGTAAGTAATTTCATCCAAATGTCAAATTCTTTTGAAGATATCTTTCTACTAGAATTAAAACAAGTAAATACAAATCCCTTTTCAGGTAGTTTGTAATCACTACGTTTTATAGTTTCTTTGGAAATTTCTTTTTTATTATCATTACATTGAAAACAGCTTGGCATTCGAACTATCTTTTCAGAATAAAATTTTTCATATTCCTTGGGGATTGTAACGTTATCAGCGATTATATAATTAATTGTTTTGGCTCCAAGAGAACCTGGATATCCGAGATAATTGATTTGAATTGGAGCAACTTTATAAGAAAATATTTTCATTCTGGAATTCTTAGTATAGCCTTTCAGATCAATAGCAATATCTAACTGATCTCTTCTTGCTAATTGAACACTTTCCATAGTACTTAAATTTTTAATATCTCTAAAAAAACATCCAGATGCTTTAGCTCTCTCAGTATACTTATCTTCTTTAGAGGTAAATGAGTATAAGTATATTTCGAATTTAGATTTATCATGTAATTCCAGAATAGAAGCAATCAGATGCATCGTTGCGTGTTCATAAAAGTCAGCAGAGAAGTAACCTATATGAATTTTTTTGTTTTTAAAAGAAGCTATTGGATATGATTCCTGAACAAAGTTTTCTTTAAAGTAATTTTGGGATCTTTTTAAATGTTTAATTGGATTATCTTCCAAAAAGAAAAAACCCCATGGTTTGACAGCTAGTCCTTTAATCCCAAGATTTTTTAACCAATTATTATAAGTTTCTTGATCGCTCCAGTCGCATATTTCTCTTTTCGATCCAATTAATTCAACCTTCGCAGAAGATAAAGCAGTATTTAACTTTAGAGCTTTTTTATAGCTTTTGATAGCATCAGCATAGTGACCATTCGCTCTCAATATGTTCCCAAGGTTGCAATATGCCTCTGAAAAATCAGGCTTGAGTTGAATTGCTTTGCGAGTAGATACTTGTGCTTCTGTTAATTTACCTATATCTCTCAATATGTTTCCAAGGTTGAAATGAGCCTCTGCGAAATTAGGGTTTAGCTCAATTGCTTTGCGAGTAGATACTTCTGCTTCTTTTAATTTGCCTATATCTCTCAATATGTTTCCAAGATTGGAATGAGCATTTGCGAAATTAGGGTTTAGCTCAATTGCTTTTCGGAGTGATACCTCTGCTTCTTGTAATTTGCCAAGATCACTCAATATGCCTGCAAGATTGGAATGAGCATTTGCGAAATCAGGTTTCAGTTCAATTGCTTTTCGGAGTGATAGCTCTGCTTCTTGTAGTTTGCCAAGACCTTGTAAAATTGTTCCATAATTAGAAAAAACCCTGTGATCATTGAAACCTTCATTAATAAAATATTGATAAAGTTTTGCTGCTTCTGAAATCTGTCCTTGTGCATGAAACTTAAATGCTTGATTTATTATTTGTTCTTTAGAAAGTTTAGTTGCCTTATTGCTTTTCTTTGTAGATTTATAATTCTCTCCAAAACCTTTCATCTTTATAACTTTAAGGTACTTTCCTTGTTTCGATAATACTATCTCATCCAGATAATGCAGAAATAAGTTTATTCTTTTTGGTAGGAGCAATTTATTGGAATTACTTCATAGACCTGGAACTTTAATGCAGTCCAGAGGTGATTTTATTTGCATGACATGTGAACACTTCACTATAGCTGTTCAGAAGCATTAATGACCATATTAACTTGCCCAGTTCATCTACTATGAATTCCTCAAGGTGAACATCTAACTAAGATATGGAGAAACTGGCCAAAGCATAGAGTCCTAGAAATTGGATGGTCTCCTGAAGTTACTTAACCTCTTCTTCTGTGCTTTATGGCTATTGGTTTCTCAAATGAAGTCTCTTTAGTCGCTGTTGTGGGTTGGGGAACTGCTTTCCATGCACTTTCCAGTCATTGCTTATATGGGTTGACCCTTGATCAGAGTGTAAAGTGAGATTGATAAAGAACATGCACTGCATTGGAACAATCATTCTTGCGTAATTCTTCTTGGCAGTCCCCTAACAAATGGGACACCTGAAGTTCAATTCATTCTTCATGGTTTCACTAGACAATTCACACGCAATCCTCAATTACTTCAAATGAAGTTATCATCATTAGTTTTTAATTTAAACCATTCTTTATTATAAAAATAGACTTAACTTTAGAAAAGAAATAATCAATATCATTATATTGATTATTTTATTATCAAATTTTAAAAGTTAAATTCTTTCTGAAAAGCTTTTCAGCTAAAATTACAGAAAATAAAATAAGCCAAGGAATTGAGGGATGAGAATATCTTGTCTCTATACTTAGAAATGGCATATAGATTAAATAGTTATACAATATAAAGGAAGAAGGGATAAGAAGTAAATTCTTTTTTAATCCGCAAGATATAAGTCCTATTAAACCAGTTACTACAAAATAAAAATTATAGCTCAATAAAATTATTTTAAAGATATACCATTTAAATGAAAACCTTTCAAGAGATAAAGGAACAAGATCTGATCTAGTTCCAAACCACATATGCCTTGATCTTTGAATCCATAATTTCAGCGTAGAGAATGGTTTAGATAAGAGTCTTCGTTTGGCTTCCTTAATAAGTATTTGATCATCTCCTAATAGCATAGCTTTCTTAATTTCTTCTTTATTACTTAATTCATCAAATGCATGGGGCGGAAGATTACTTCCACGCAACCATTCTTTATTCCAATTAGCATCAGGTTGCCATGTACCAATATAAAAAAGCAAGCCTGAAATACCCTTGGAAATAAAAATTTCTCCTTGAGTAATCTTATAATTTCTATATAGCCAAGGGCTAATTGTCAAAGATATAGTTAAGAAAATAGTTATTATAAATTTAAGACTTTTTATTGAAAAACCTTTATTTATTAAAATTGCCAGAGAGATAAAAGTAGGGAGCAATAAATAAACCTCCCTTGTTAGGCATGTTAATCCAATAATTAGGCCAATATAAATAGAGTATATCAATGAATCTTTTTTACTTAGAAGAATCGATAAAGCAACTGTTAAAATAATTAGATTCGTATATAGACTTTCTTGTAAAATTAATGAATCTTGTAATGAAGAAACTGGTGAAATAACCCACAAAAAAAGCCAATAAAAGATGATCTTCTTCGGTAAAGTGTTTTCTAAAAGTTTATAAGATAGAATTGAAGTGGAAATAGTTAGTAGATGCTGCGTAATGATAATATTGAGTATCCAGAAACCTGGAATGAATTTGATAAGTGCCAGAAAATATGAATACAATGGCGCTCGGTAATATTCTTGGACATATTGATTTCCATAAATTCCATATGAAAGAATATTCTCTGCCATATTCGCATAAAATTCTGCATCACCATCATGAATATTAAATATGACCCCAAAATCGACAAATGAGCTCCAAAATAATCTGAATATTAATACTATGGAAAGAATAATGTAGTGATTTTTCTTTAATTTGAACTCGAAAAAATCTAATAGCTTAAACATAGATTTAACTGACATATTTAATTAGTATACCCTTTCTAGGGTTTCTTGACCTGATAAGAAAGTTTTTTAAATTTCATTTAATGCGTTTATGATTAATTCTTTTAATCTTAATCGTATACGGCTTTGAAAGAACTAAAAATTAGTCAAATGTTCAACAGCATTCATTATATTTAGATAAGAGTCATCTTAAGATTATTAGTTCATTAATTTTCCTTCTAACTTATGAAAACTATTTTTGAGCCTAATATGCTCAACTAAAATATAAGAGGACACTCTATCTTATATCGATCATCCAGATTTTCCGTATTTGTTAAAGCCTGTTTAACCATTTAGCATTTCATCAACATCTTTTTGTTTAGATGTTGATTTTATGAACTTTTGTCAGATCACCTTCAGTATATTTGCTCCCTATTTGAAGAAGCTTCTAAATTTTTGATCTTATATCAGAATCACCTTTTGAAATGCTTAAAAACAGACCTTGCAGAAACTTGTGTTAAGGCCGAGTCTGGAATAAAAGTTTTTTAATCAATTCTCATAAGACACACTAAGTCTCTTGCGGATCTTCCAGAGATCCTGAAAAATCCAGCCTCTTTAAATTCACAGCACAATGTTTTTCTTAAAAAAATTTTAAGAGATATCCATTATGGATAGAGAGTGATGGAAAGGATATACAAAGACTTACCTAAAAAACTTTGATAAAAAAAAGCAAAAAAAGAGCGCCCTCAACGAGCAGCGCTCTGTTGGACATATGTGTGAGGAGTGTCCAAACTTACTATATAGCAATAAAACCATATTTAAGAATTTTCCTGAAAGCAGAAGGTGAAGACAATCGATCTAAAAGCTTTGGTTTAACAAAGCCATTTTCATTTGATATAGCTAAAGCTTCTAGTCAATTAAAAAAGCAAAGCTTTCTTCTGGGACTTTGCAATATTAGAAATCAATGTCCCACAAAATACTAAGGACAAGTAATGCTTCCAAGTAAAAGGTGACCTCTAGGTCAAATAAGGCTTCTGAATTGTTAAGATGTTTAGCATTATTTTAAAGAGCCTTATATAGTTTTACAAAAGAAATTAGTCAATTTCATGGCGCCAAAAGTACAACCTCAAGATTTGACCTTCTCTCTTTTTGGAGTAGTTCAAGTTTCTGCAGTTATAATAGCCTCACTTGGTGCTCTCATTGGCTTTGAAAAGGTATTTTTCCCCTTCTCAGGTTGATTATTAAATTCTTTAATTAGTCCAAGAATTCCATGTATTTATAATAAATAATACTTTATTTCTTAGTATTCATTATCAGCGACACATTTACCAATACAAGATAGTCCATTTACTTTAGTTCTTTTACAATGAAAGCAAAGTAAACCGTTTTCATTTGAATCATTCTTCTCATCATTTAATTTAATTTCCTCAGAAAATTTAAAATCTCTAGTGATCATATTTTTACCCACAATTTTTGATATTAATCAGTTATCAATACTGACGAAGTGGTGCTTGATGGAGGTAAATCAACAATTTTTATAGGGGGTGAGCTCTCCTTCTTAACTTCAGGCGAAGGGCTGTTTTTCGCATGTTCTTCTTTTGCACAAGCCTCCAAGGCCTCTCTTAATAATGAATCAAATGTTGCTCCTGGTAATCGATGGCGAGCAACTTCAAGAAATGTTCTCGGCAAAGATTCCGTTGCCGCATCTTTTAGAGCAGGATTATTACTTCTGTGCTCTTGCTCACCTTCTATTGCTCTAATAAATCGCAAAGTAACCTCATGTTTAGTAGAGGCTTTGATCAAAGTATCATTATCTTTATTAGTTTTATCGCATTCTAAATCCGTAATCCTTTTTTCTAAACTGGTTAAGACCTCTTCCGCTTCTTTAGAAATATGAGACAATTGTCCATCTGAAAGATTTGGTAAATCAGCAACATATACCTTTCCATGATCTCTAAGCGTAAGGAACGTTGGCCTAGGGCCTTGTCTGCTATCTAGTAAAGAACCATTTCCCATTGGTCTTTTAGGAGGCACTGGGCCTGCAGAACTTCTTCTACGAGTTACTCTTGGTTGATTTTCAGGTGACATTGAAGAATTCAAAATCTAACTTCACAGCTTCCGAAATAATTTTCGGTTTGCAACATGAGGATTTTAGTATCTACGATCATTAACTTTAGGTCAAGTAGAACTCTTTATTTGGCTAGGAAAATAAGTTATCCAGGGTCACATTTCCTATCACACAGGTAGTCCAATAACCCTTGACTCCAAATCTGCATTTCGATCTTCAATCTGGCCAATATTCCAAGCATTACAAGAATTTGCATGACAAATTTCTAAGACCTTTTGTGAGTGTTCTGAAGCGACAATGATACAAAAACCAATACCAAGATTAAAAGTATTCCATAAATCAGTTTCAGGAATATCCCCTTCAAGACTTAGCCAGCTGTAAATAGCAGGCTTTTCCCAAGAACTTGTATTGATATCAGCTCTTAAACCATGAGGCAAGCACCTTGGCAAATTCTCAGGTAACCCTCCACCAGTGATATGTGCCATGCCTTTCAGAGGTATTTTCTCTTTAAGCAAAATTTGCACTAAGTCGACATATAGCTTTGTTGGCTTGAGTAAATAATCAATCAAAGGCTTTCTCTCACTACCAAAACAAGTGTCCTTATTCACTTTCTTCAATGCAATCACTTTCCGAATCAAACTAAAGCCGTTGCTATGCATTCCACTACTTTCTAATCCAATAATCTGATCTCCAGCTTTAATTTTCTTGCCATCGATAATGCTTTTTTCATCAACTACTGCGACGCAAAATCCTGCTAAATCATATTGACCGTTTGCATAAAAACCTGGCATCTCAGCAGTTTCTCCTCCCAATAGGGAGCATTTTGACTGCTTACAGCCATCCGCAATTCCTTCCACTACTTCAGATAAAGCATCTGGGCCTAATTTCCCTGTAGCAATGTAATCAAGGAAGAAAAGTGGCTCTGCCCCACTTGTAATTACATCATTAACACACATTGCCACTAAGTCTATTCCTACCCCATAGTGCGATTTATAATCCTGAGCTAATTCAAGTTTAGTCCCTACTCCATCAGTACCAGAAACCAACACTGGATTGCTTAATCCCTCTGGTAAGCGCATAAATCCACCAAAACCGCCTATACCCCCAATTACCTCAGGCCGAGAAGTTGATTCCACAGACGATTTAATACGATTAACGAAGTCCCTGCCTGCCTCAACATTGACTCCTGAAGACTTGTAATCCATGGTTTTGATAAATTATGCTTTTGCTTACATCTCTGATATTGATTTGTAATCAAAGATTCAGCCAGTACCCAATAAATACTATTTTTCAATCAAAACAGCCTATCAGGGAAAAACTTCAAATGCTTAGTATTAATCCATTGTGAACTTAACTTTCTTAAAAACCAAGTCCGATTTAGACAATTGGCGCAAACAAAGTAAAAATCAACCCATTCATTTTGTTCCTACCATGGGCTGCCTTCACCAAGGCCACAAAGCTCTGATAAAAGCAGCCAAATTTTCTTCAAGAGAACAAAAAACCGCAAGAGTATTAGTTAGCATTTTTGTAAATCCCTTCCAATTTGCCAAAGGAGAAGACTTCTCAGCATATCCAAGAAATTTAGAGCAAGATTACAAAACTGCTATTAACGCTGGAGCTAGCGCAATTTGGGCCCCTGAATTCGAAACTCTTTTTCCTAAGGGAAAAGAGAATTATTTCACCATTAAAGCTCCTTCTTCACTAAAAAAATGTTTATGTGGAGCACATCGAAAAAATCATTTCGATGGTGTAGCTACTATCGTACTTAGGTTATTAAACTTCGTTCGTCCTAAACAACTTTATTTAGGCGAGAAAGACTGGCAGCAATTAGTCATCTTAAGACAATTAGTCAAAGAGTTAGGCCTTCAAGTTGAAGTTCGCTCAATTCCTACTGTAAGAGATCAAGATGGTCTCGCTTTTAGCTCAAGAAATAAATATTTAACGACTGAAGAAAGAGCCAAAGCATTAACTCTTCCCAAGTTACTACTCCAAGAATCTATTCAGTTCCAATCAAATAAAGAGATTAATTTAAAAAAATTATTCTCAACGTTAGAAAAAAATGATTTAAATGTTGAATATTTAGAAACAGTAGATTATAAAAGTCTAACTCCAGTTAATTATTATAAAACCAAGTTTTGCTTACTTGCTGCAGCTGTCCACTGTGGGAAAACACGTCTTATCGACCACATCTTTCTAATGAATCGAAAACCAATCGTAGCTATAGATGGTCCTGCTGGCGCAGGTAAAAGCACTGTAACAAAAGCGTTTGCAAAAAAAATGGGACTAATTTACTTAGACACAGGAGCAATGTACCGAGCTGTAACCTGGTTCATTCAAAAAGAAAATATAAATCCAGATAATGAAAAAGAACTAGAGAAGGCTCTCAAAAATCTAAATATTGATATTCATTTGGCAGATTCAGGAATTCAACATGTAATTGTCAATGGTAAAGAAATAAGTAACGAAATTCGCCATCCAAAAGTAACCGCTACAGTTTCAAAAATTGCTTCAAAGGCGGTTGTAAGAGAAAAACTTACTGCCCAACAAAAATTTATAGGGTTAAAGGGTGGAATAGTTGCAGAAGGAAGGGATATCGGTACAACTGTCTTCCCTGATGCAGAGCTAAAAGTATTTCTTACGGCAAGTTCAGGAGAAAGAGCAAGAAGAAGAGCAAATGATCTAATCAATCAAGGTTTTAGCGTTCCAAACCTACAAGAGCTTGAAAATGAAATTCAAGAACGAGATAAAATCGATAGCACAAGAGAAATAGCACCTTTAGTACAGGCGGAAGATGCAAAAGAATTAGTAACTGATGGTATGGCAATCGATCAAGTAATAGAAACTTTAATCAGAATATTTAGGGAAGAAATACCAGAAGAAGTTTGGCCTTCTAATGAACTTTAATATCTTGAATTAATCCATCAATAGCAACTTCAAGGAGATCTAGTACTTGATCAAATCCTTTATCACCTCCATAATATGGGTCAGGGACCTCTACAAGATCTGTCTGAGTAGAATAAGAAAGTAAAGGTTTAATTTTAGCCTTAAATGAAATACCTAATTCCTTAGCAAGAGATAGAACTAGCTTTAGATTATTGTTATCCATAGTAAGAATTAAATCAAACTTATTAAAATCATCCAAGGATATTTGTCTACCCCTACTTTTAATACTGATTCCTCTATTAGATGCTGCCGCTCTCATCCTAGGATCTGCCAACTTACCTACATGCCAGTTACCAGTGCCAGCAGAATCAACATCAAATTGATCTATTAGTTGAAGTTTTTCAAGTTTATGAAGAAGAATAGCTTCTGCTGCTGGAGAGCGGCAAATGTTTCCTAAGCAAACAAATAAAATTCTTTGTTTCATGAGTTATTATAAATATAGTCATGTATATAATTCATATATAATAATCCAAAAAAATTAATAAGATAATACTTGGTGTAATTTTTCATAACCTTAGTCTATCTTAAAAAGAACTTTCTGAATATAGTCTTCAGTCCATTTCTTTCCGTAAAAACGAGTAAGCATTCCTCTCGCAGGATCTTTCAAAGACCTATATTTTAAATAAGACTTCTGACCAGCTTGGAGTTTTAAAGAGAAATCCTTAGGGACTCTTTCAGCATTAGAAATTAATTGAAGGTATAAAGATAAATACTCTCTAAATGCAGGCCTGATAATTTCCTGAATGGTTAAATTACTGTTTTTTTCTAAAGGCAATCTTGTCCATAAAAAACCAGGAGAGAAATATGGCTTGGCTTCTTTTGGGATATCACCTCCCTCAGGAAGTAAAGATTGCCATCGATTATGAATTGGAATCAACTTTTCCCAAACATCCTCTGTATGCAATCTGTTACTTTTTAAAACTGGTTGTAAGTCTAATGCAAGCAAATGTCCATTAGGTAATGTGACAAAATCAGCTCCAAAGAAAGGCAAATTATAATCTATCGAAGGTATAATTACTAAATTAAGCACTGAAAGAGGTCCTGTCCCCTGAATACAAGCTGCTCGGATTTGTTTAATCTTACTAAATTTACTTGCCCATGTGGAAGTAGTAATTTCAATTGTTTTCTTGGAAGATTCAGTAACAATTCTCTTATACAAGAATTCACCAGGTATTGGATAATTTTGAAGCTTAAATATAGATAACAAATCAAGCATATCGTTAAAAATAGGCTGCCATAGCCAGTCTTTTAAATTTAAAGGAGATAGGCTATTTAATCGTCTTAAAACCATTTTTTACTTCCTATTAATAGAATTTGGGAATAAAAATTCCTGAACAAAGTCATCCGCCCATTGCTTTCCAAAATAGCTCTTAAATAAAGCATGAGCAGGATCAATTTCTGCATTATAGGAATCATAAGAAATATGCAATTCTTTTATTTTATTAGGAGTTAAGTTCTTATAATTTTGCTCAGGGAGTGTATTTATTAACCAATATGTATCCAAAAAGTCTTTAAAAACTTCTCTTAAAGAATACTTTAAATTATTGCCATCACCGACATAAAAAAGTACCCATGGAGAGAAATATTGTTTTGAATCATATAGATTCATTTCTTTATTAGAGTAAAACTCAGGGTAATTCTTCTTTAAGGTCTTCAGGCCTTCAAAATATCTCCTAAAATAATGATCCTTCTGTATAAGAGGTTGAAAATCAAGCACAGCTACGAGTTTTCCTTTTTTTCCAAACCATAGAAGATCAATTCCCAAAATTGGCTGCTCATTAGAAAAATTAGGATACGCAACAGAATTAAGGACTTGCAGCTTATCTCCAGCATCCATTCTTGTTACTCTCCAACGTCTAAAACCAGGAACATCCCATAAAAAACTTCTTATAACAGTATCTTTTTTCTTAGAAAAGTATTCCTGAAATCTCTTTTCAACATTTAACTGATGCCCACCATGAGAAATAATACTGTAATTTAACTCTTCAAGAATTGGATTAAACATAACTATATGTCTCTATAAAAGGTTAGCCTTACGTATTTATAAAATAGTAAAGAGAATATTCTCATTGATAGATTTTAAAAGAAAGAAATAAAAAATTCTGTTAAATTCAAGAGTTTTCAGTACTTCCCATACGCGTTTTACGGGTCAAAAAGGAAAATAGTAATTTACCAATTACAGCAATCAGATTACCTTCAAGCTCTTTAAACATATCCATATTATATTTAAAAGCGAGATTAGCTTCATCTACAATTGAATCAGCCATCTTTTGATCTATTGGTAATGAATTTAGTGTTTGACTATATTTTAATTTAAATTCTTTTGGATCATTAATCTGAGCAAATTCATAAAACTTTAGGCCATTATCATCCTTTATATTCATTGCCTTTTTAGCAATTTTTTTGAGAATCTGGCCTCCTGAAAGATCTCCTATATATCTTGTATAGTGGTGACCTATTAGCAATTCAGGTTGAGTAACAGCGATGAACTTAATTCTCTCTTCATAGGCTTTAGCAGAAGAAGATGCAGTTAATAAATTATTCCAATTTTCTCCAAAATAAAAGCTTAAATCTTCTTCAAGGGAACGACATCGATTGAGCTCCTCAAAATCTATTAAAGAAACAACAGGGTGATGTTCTTTAATTAATCTCGAAAGCTCTTCTTCCATTGTAAAATAAACAAAATATAAGTCTGCAATTAATTTCCTATAAGTTGATTTATCAACAACACCCTTTAAAAAACAACTTACAAAGCCTGTATTCTCAGCCATTGTATGGGACTTTTTTGTCCCTTCTCTAAGTTGCGTTGCAAGGGCTACTGGCATGGGATAACTTGCAAAAGACTTTGATTCAAATATATATATATACTCTAATAAGCTTTTTGAAGAAAAAGAAGAGGTTCAAAAACTTAAACTCAATCTGAAGGAAATAGAGCAAATAAATCACGGCATAGACACTGCAACTCTTCTATTGCAGAAGATTGAGGCAAATGCGAGCCTGTTGGCTTCCAATCACCTATTGTTGCAAGTCTCCATCCTTCACCATGAAATGTTACTCCTCTCAAAACTACGCCCACTAAACGAGGTGACTCTTTTGACTGATCTTTAAGAACTCTAAGCTGTATCAAAAGACTCCTACATTGAAGCTTTGGGCTCCAACCTGGAAACTGAATTGCCAAATCCAGACTATCTTCTTCTGACCACAGTCTTGTATTAGGATCTTCTCTCCAAGGACTGAAATCAATAAATGCACCAGGGAAATAATTCTTTAAAAGGTTTCCAGAAGAAGCTAGAACCTCTAAATAACAAATATTTTCTACTTGCTCAGCAGCATTCAAAGCCATTTCCTCCCCTTTTCAATAAAAGATGCCATGCAAATCAACTCTTGGCATATTCAAAAGTAAATATTGAAACTCCATTCTGAAATACGCATTTATTCAAAGAGTTACCAAAACGTCATATTCTCTAGAAAGAGCATCTAAAGGAAATTCAAATTTACATGGCCAATTTTGAAAAGCTTCGCCCCCCAAGTAAAGGAGAGAAAATCAAATTTAAAAATGGCTTACCTTTAGTCCCTAATAACCCAATTGTTCCTTATATACGAGGAGATGGAACAGGAGTAGATATTTGGCCAGCAACACAAAAAGTAATTGATAGTGCAGTCAAAAAAGCCTATGGAAGTTCCAAAACAATTGAATGGTTCAAAATTTTTGCAGGCGATGAAGCATGTGATGTTTATGGAACTTATCAATACCTTCCTAATGACACCTTAGAAGCAATCAAAGAATATGGTGTGGCAATTAAAGGGCCATTGACAACTCCCATTGGGGGGGGGATTAGATCTTTAAATGTTGCTTTAAGACAAATCTTCGATCTATATAGCTGCGTTCGCCCATGTCGTTATTACGAAGGAACTCCAAGTCCCCACAAGCATCCTGAAAATTTAGATGTGATTGTTTACCGTGAGAATACTGAAGATATTTATATTGGCATCGAATGGGAAGCAAATGATCCAATTTGCAGAAGCCTAATTGATCATCTAAATAATGATGTAATCCCTTCTAGTCAATCCATTAAAAATAGAAGAATACCCAAAGGGTCCGGTATTGGAATTAAGCCAGTAAGTAAGAAAGGGAGCCAAAGACATATTCGCAAAGCAATTCAACATGCACTAAAGCTTGAGGGAAAGAAACGGCATGTAACTTTGGTGCATAAAGGAAATATTATGAAGTTTACAGAAGGTTCATTTCGTGACTGGGGCTATGAATTAGCAACAACTGAATTCCGTGATGTTTGTATTACCGAAAGAGAAAGCTGGATACTATCAAATCTTGAAAAAGAGCCTAGTCTAAGCATAGAAAATAATGCAAAAAAGATAGAGCCTGGCTTTTCATCTTTAACTCAAGAAAAAAAAGATGTTATCTGCAATGAGGTGCAATCAGTAATTAACAATATTAATAACACTCATGGAAATGGAAAATGGAAGGAGATGGTTTTAGTGGATGACCGAATAGCAGATAGTATTTTTCAACAAATTCAAACAAGACCTCAGGAATATTCAATACTTGCGACACTAAACCTTAATGGAGACTATATATCAGATGCTGCTGCTGCAATAGTTGGTGGCTTAGGTATGGCACCAGGTGCCAATATTGGCGATAAGGCTGCAATATTTGAGGCAACACATGGAACAGCTCCCAAGCATGCTGGACTCGACAAAATCAACCCAGGATCAGTAATTCTTAGCGGAGTCATGATGCTCGAATTTTTAGGATGGGGGGACGCTGCAAATTTAATTACAAAAGGGTTAAGTCAAGCAATCTCTGACAAAAAGGTCACTTATGACCTTGCAAGACTTATGGATCCTCCTGAAGATCCATTATCTTGTAGTCAATTTGCTGATGCTATTATTACAAGATTCTAAAAAATCTTAAGCATATGATTTAAAAAGATTCCATAGTTTTTAAGCTCTCTAACAAAGTTCCTTTATCTCCTAGATTCCCAGGAAAAGTAATAATAGGTAGTTTTAACTTATCTTTTTCACAAGGGCATACAACAGATAAGCCTGGTAAGATTTGGCCTTTTAGTTTGACAAGGTTAATCTTTAAACCTTCAGATATTAATATATGTGAAGTAATACCACCTTTACAAATAATAAATCCCAACCTATCTGAAACTCTATTCACTAAGCGGCCAATTAATTGTGCAAGAAATACGCCAAATTCCATTCTTTGTTTTATAGAGGTCAAAGTAATTTCACCTCTGCTAGTAAATAAAACTGGAGTTTTTTTAGAGTCAAGGATATTTAATATCTGTTGGACGTAAAGGTTCTCTAATTTAGCCAATAAACTATCTTCTTCAAAAATAATTGCAATTTCCTTTACAGGTAATTCAACACCAATGCATAAAGGATCTTTTAATAAAACTTCAAGTTGATCGTCAGCTAATTGTACATGAGAACCAACAATTACAATGCCTGGTTTAAAATTACCATTGTCTTCTTTAAGTCTTAACATTGAAAAATTCTTAATCTTATTATTCTCAGGGTATATCTGAGAAAAAGAATTAATAAGACTTGCTGCTGAACGAAAAAGAAATCTCTTTCTATCACCTAATGCTTTGATCCCAGAGACTAGAGTATCAAGATCTTTAGAAAATTCAGCATCAACAACAACAGTTTGATTGGCTGAAAGAGTTGAGAGAAAGGTAATAAATTTGTTCATCTCACTGCGATGCAAATTTGCTGCTCTTAATTGATCAAGATTAATAGACTTAACATCTTGAGACTTAATCTGAAAATTACTTTTTTCTTCTATCCAATAAGCCAAGTGACTTGTTGAGAATCCAAAGATTTTATCTTTAGCAAAAATAGTTTGATGAACAGGGACCCCATTAAGAAGATGAATACTATTAACTGTAGTTCTGCCACCCTCAAAAAATGCTGGAACATGAAAAGTAGCATCAAAAGGTCCTAGTTCTTCATTGATTACTTTTGGCTCTAATAGCGAATGTCCTCTTAATGTTGAATCTCCTCTAGTGATAAAGAAGAATTTATCTAACCCTAATTTATTTTCTTGAATCACCTCCTTGAAATTTTTACAAATTTCTCTAAGTCTTTTTTCAGCAACATCAGGAGATAAGGATCTTGTATTGGTTAACAAAAAGAGTAATGGAGAAGGATCATTTATGCCTTTAGTTAAAAGTGCTTTATCCCAATGAAAAAGTAATGGGCATCCATACACAGTTTGAGAACCTGTTGGATCATCATCAAAAACAACAATCTTCATTCACAAGTTACTTCCAACTATCAGGAATAGTTACATAAGAACCATTTAAATCCTTAACTGATGGGCAGCCTAATAATTTCATTGTCCGTAAAACATCAGTTTTAATAATCTCAATTGATCTAGCAACACCAGGTCCTCCTGCTGCCGCTAAGCCATAAGCATATGCTCTCCCGATTAAAACACCTTTAGCACCTAGACATAAAGCTTTTACAACATCTCCTCCACGCCTGATTCCACCGTCTAATAAAACATCTATCTGGCCATTTACAGCATCTACCACTTCAGGTAAAACTCGAATCGTTGGCGCAACGCTATCTAACTGACGAGCTCCATGGTTAGATACCACAATCGCATCAACACCTAAATCAACTGCTTTTTTTGCATCATCTCCAATATGAACCCCTTTAACAACAATATTTCCTCCCCATGCTTCTCTAATCCATTTAAGATCTTCCCAGGTCACTACAGATGCTTCTAATGCAGGACCAATTTCTGTATAACCCATGGGGCCAGAATCAAGTTCAACATTTGGGAAGCTCATCAAACCTCCATCATTTAACCACTGGGTCATCCAACATGGCTTAACAAGAATCTGAGCAAGATAAGGCAGCATCTTGATTGGATTCCTAGAAAGTAATTCTTTTGTACCATTTCGCAAATCACGTTCACGCAAGCCTGATACTGGGGTATCAATAGTTACAACTATTGCAGAGAAGCCTGCTTTCTTTGCTCGTTCAATGGTTTTCAAAGCAACATCTCTACCACCTAGTAAATAAAGCTGATACCAAGCCGGGTAATTTGTCGCCTGCTTAACATCTTCTAATCTGCATCCAGATAAAGTTGAGAGTGTATATCCAGTTCCCGCTATTCCCGCCTCACGAGCTGCAACAACTTCCCCCTTAGGAAAAAATAAACGACTACTTCCAACTGGAGCCAGCATAAAAGGAAGCTGAAACTCCTGCTTCAGAACAGTCGTTGTTAAATCACAGGAAGGAGTAGCAACTGCACACTTAGGGCGAAATAATATTTCATTATATGCGCTGCAATTTTGAGATAAGGTTTGCTCTCTATCCGCTCCACTATCGATATAGTCAAAAACCATTCGAGGTACACGTTTCTCTGCTAAGACGCGAAGATCACTAATATTTACTACTGAAGGAGAAGAAACATTAGCTTTCATATTACAAAAAAGGAAGGAACTTAATAATACATTCTAGGATATTAAGAGGCTTTAAATACTTAAATCGCAAAAGTGTTATGAGGTTAAAGCTTAAACTTCAATGAAAGATGTAGTTCAATAATTACTGATAATTTTTCTTCTTTGAGGTTTGACCAATACCTGCATTAAAAGTATTACTTGGATCAAGGTGTTGATAAAAACCCTTAAGATCTTCATTTGCTTTATACAAATGACCTACATTATGCTCAGCGGGGTATTTAGCATTATTCTTATCTAAAATGGCTAATATCTTATCTTTAAGGGAATCTATATTTACGCCTTTCTTAACAACAAAATCCAAATGAAAAACCATGCATAAAAAATGTCCCATCTGAAATGATTCTGCCATTTGAGAGAGAATCTCATTAGGTAGAAGCTGGGACCAAGAGAGAAAATTTCTTGGCAATGCTACATCTAAAGGAATAATGCCAGCGGAATTCTTTGAATTTAGTTTTTGATATCTTCCAGGAGCAGAACCTGCTACATAACGATGCAAAAGTGCATCTTTAGCTTCACTTTTGCTACATTTTATATATTCATAGTCTTGATCCATTTTAGTTTCTTCATCAAGAAGATTTAACATTGGATCGATAGATTCATCTGATACTAGAAACAACATAAGATGTTCATAATTGTCACGATATTTCAGCAAAATTTTCGGAAGGTGGTTTGGCATTATAGAGGCTAAAAATTGTAATGCTTTATCAGAAAAATTAGTTGGCAAGAAATTATAATTAACTGCAAATTCATCAATAATTCTTTTTAAGTTGAAGATCCGTGGCAAGGATTTTGTTCCAAGAAATTTAATTAGTATAAAAAGATCCTTACAGTATTTATATGATCCGTCAAAGTAACTTCTATGCATATATTCACCCATATCAGGCAAAACAGGAATCTCTGTGAGAATTCTTTGCCTTAATTTTGTTAGATTATCTGGTTTATTTGTTCCTAAAAGTAAAACTTCTTCTCTTTTTGGAAGTGGAAAAGTATCAAGCCTAACTGCAAAAACAGCAATTTTGCCAGCACATCCACTAGATTCATAGAGTCTTCTTTTGTCAGCATTAAATCTTGCAGGTGAATTTGCATGAATATCTCTGATACGGTTTTGGTAATCGCTATCAGAAGCTATTTTTAATGAAGGAATAACATTGTCTTTGCTAAAATTAACAGCTTCTAAATTTTCCAAGATCTCCTCAACAGAGTTACCTAATTCAATACCTAAATGATTCACTAATTCCAGTCTTCCATTGCTATTTAATCTGGCAAAAAGAGATAATTCTGTATATGCAGGGCCTCTTTTAACAAGATTTCCACCAGAATTATTGCAAACACCTCCAATAACTGAAGCGCCAATACAAGATGAGCCTATTAGAGAATGTGGCCCTCGGCCCAAAGGTAAAAGATTATCTTCCAATTGATATAAAGTAGTCCCAGGGAAAGCAATGACTTGTTGACCTTTATTAATCAAAATCAATTGCTTAATCTTCATTGTATTTATAATAATTATATCCCTATCATAATCATCTCCAAAAGGAGTAGATCCACCAGTTAAACTAGTATTTGCCGCCTGTATAATGATTATTTTGTCAAAAAATATACAAGTTTCTAAAATCTTCCAAAAATCCAATAATGTACTAGGAAAGACAACTAGAGATGCTTGACCAAAGCCAACTCTGATTCCAGTCCTATAAAAGCGAGTCTTTCTAGGGTCAATGAATAAATTCTCAGCACCAACTATAGAAATCAATTCATCCTTAAGATCTTCAAGGTGGTCTCCCTTCATTTTCCTTAAGCAATGGTTACTAGAATAACCCAAGAATTCAAAAAAGAGATTATTAAATCATGTACAATAAGAGATTAAGATAAATTTTACGCATATTTATTAAATATAAAATTACATTTTAGAGCCTGCATTTCCCCAGGTTTAAGAACAATAGTACGATCTCCATTAATTAAAGAATTTCTAGGACTTGTCCATGGTTCTAAACAAACCATTTGTCTAGGTGGATCTGTCCAAACAACACTTAAGTCAAAAGGATTCTCAGACCTCATTTCCAAAGAGACTTGATCTATTAAATCTAATAAAACTGTTGAATTAGTAGGCCCTGCAATAAGATCAATACCATTACTAAGTCGTTTTAACTCAATACTAGTTTCAGATTCTTTCATGTTTTGCTGATTTATACATTCCTTTGTTAAACCATCAATTCGCACATGATTTAAATCTTTAATAGAAAAATAAGGATGCAATCCAAAGCTAAAAGGCATTAATTTATTACTATTATTTATTATTTTTGAAAGAATCTCTAATGAATTAATCTTTAATCTTATTTCCATTTCTACAGTAAATTTAAATGGGTAAGAGTTTAAAGTTGCTTGAGTCTCTTTTAAACTCATTAATAAACTAGATTGATCTTCAATAAGATATAGTTCCCAACACTCATCTCTAGCAAAACCATGCTGTTTCAAAGAATATTCATTATTGTCTAAAATAAATTTGTTATTTGGCAAATCTCCGCAAATAGGGAAAAGAACTGGTATCCCACCTCTGACACTTTTCAAAGGGTCCTTAAATCGGACTTGATCAAAATACAAAATCTCTCTACCATTACAAATCCAACTAGTTATTAATCCACCGCGCTCTGGAACAATGCGTATCAAATCTCCGCTCTCTGAGTTTATGTATTCCCAATGTTTATAAGGAAGCTCTCTTTGAAAAAGAGTAAGTGACATTTAATTCATTACTGCCCTTGAAGCCAAGTCAGCATCTCTTTATTAACTAAATCAGGCACTTCATCATGAGGGCAATGTCCTGCATTTAAAAGCACTTCCTTAACTTGTAAAGAAGCTTTTTGAGCAAATAAGCGGAATTTGTCTTGTTTTAACTTTGCATTTCTCAACCAAGGATCGCTATCGCCCCAGAGGAGTAGTAATGGAGCTTGCAAATCTTGAAATAATTCATCAATAGGTTTACCTTTTAGCCCTCTCGCTTGGAAAACTTTTTGAAAAACTTTAAAAGCCCCTGGATCTAAGGAAGGTCTGCGAATCGACTCAATTAAATAATCATCAACATTCGTTGAATCAATATAAACTTGTTTAAGGGTGCTCCTAATAACATTAGGTCTGCGCAAATTCTCAAAAATTAGTCTCTGAATTAATGGATAAACCAACCATTTAACAACAAGATCTCTAGAAATACCAGTAGCAATAATCTTTCTAATTCTGGCACTTAATCCCTTTGGTTCAGAAGTAAAGGTCTCATCGCTGAAATATCCAGCAGCATTAAGTAAAACAACACCGGCAGATTCAGATTGCAGGGCAGCTCCTGCTGCAAGAGCTGCATATCCACCTAAGGAATTCCCTACAATTACTGTTTTCCTTTTGATGCGCTCTTTGACATATGAAACTATCTGATCCTTCCACAATTCCCCTCCATACTCCAATTCTGCAGGCTTCTGACTACGCCCAAATCCAAGTAAGTCAATTGCGTGCACTTCATGGGTTTTAGAAAGTTCTGGAATGTTGTAGCGCCAATGGTCTGTCGAAGCTCCAAACCCATGAACTAGTAATACAACTGGATTATTTCTATAAGCTTCATTCTCAGAAATATCACGCGATTGACTACTTACTGAATAAACTTCATAACCCAAATGGTTCCAAGTTGGATTGGGTTGAACGTTGGTAACAGACATCAAGGAATAAAAGCAATGAAAAGTAGTACTGTTTTTAGCTGCCTTGAGACAACCAAAGGTTTAACTATTAATTTGTTGTTCGTCAAAATAATGCATGAAGTAATTTCGATCAATTCTTTAAACTAAACCAACTGGGTCTGCAGCTACATCATCAGGAATTGAATTACCTCCTCCAGGCTTTTTGTCTTTAAGAACAATACGAAGAAGTACAGGTGCAAGAAAAGTTGTCCCAATTACCATTAACAAAATCGCAGCTTCTAAGGAAGGAGTAAGCAATCCTGCACTAGTGCCAAGTCCTAGAAAAATTAGCCCCACCTCCCCTCGGGGCATCATTCCTAATCCCACAACTAATCGATCAGTAGGCTTATCAATTACAAATGACCAACCAGCTGCAATTTTACCAATAATTGCAACTATCAAAAGGAATCCTGCAACAATTAAAGCAGACCGACTTGATGGATCTAAAGGGTTAATGACTGACAAATCCATTCCGGCTCCAACTAAGACAAAGAAAATCGTTGCAAAGAGTGAGACTAAAGGTAGAACAGATTGTTGAATTGCATGATTATTTTTTGAACTACTCAAAATCAAGCCAGCCGCAAATGCACCCAAAGCAGCTTCTAATCCTATTGCAGTAGCAACAAAACAACTTAAAACAAGAATTACAAATGATGCAACGACAACTGCCCCAGGCGCCTTAAGCCGATCTAATAACCAATCAAAAGCTGGGGCAGCAGTTCTACTTAAAGCAATTGCGGCTATTACAAAAACAGTTGCAGCAACCACCAATTTCACAATTGGAGCAATCTCTAGTGAGCCTCCTGTAGCTAAAGCAACTACAACAGCAAGAATTACAATTCCAAGAATATCGTCCAACACTGCTGCACCAATAACTATCTGACCTTCTCGAGTTTTGAGATAACCCAGTTCTCCAAAAACACTTGCCGTAATTCCAATACTAGTTGCTGTCATAGAAGCACCTGCAAAGATTGCTGGTATTAAGCCCACGTGGAAAATGAACATAAGGCCAAATGTTCCAAATGCAAAAGGTAAAATCACACCTGCCATAGCAACAGTGAAAGCCTGAGCACCAACTGCAACCAATTCTTCTAATTCACTCTCTAGGCCAGTAAGGAAGAGCAATGCATATAAACCAAGAGTTGCAACTGCCTGCAAAGAAGGAAAAGTCTCAAAATACAAATCTGGCACTGCCTCTTTAGGAATCGAAGCGAGGGAACTGATTATATTAATGAATCCTTGATTCAATGCCACATGAGCACTAGGTGGAATAAGTAAATGCAGGCCAGACGCTCCAATCAAGACCCCCGCCAATAGTTCTCCTACAATAGTTGGCAAGCTTAAGCGAACTAAAATCTCTGCCAAAACCCTTGCAGCAACAAAAATAAGTAGAAAACGAATAACACCTATTAATGTTTCTGCAACCTCTATATCATGTGTACTGAGAACAGAAACAACTGGCGATAGCAACATGATCTAAAAATGGAAGCCTGAATCTATGAGAAGCATAAATTACAAGGCAACCATTTTTGGCATAGTTTCTAATAAACAAACTTTGTCAGATCAGGTGTTGATCTGAACTTACTAAAGATCGGAATCGAAAAGCTTAGCTAGCGTCCATCAATATAAATCTCCAATATGAGCAGCTCACAGCCTAAAGATCTGCGTCTGCCCACCCCAGGATGCTACGCAGATCCAATAAAAGCAGGCATTGATGCAGATGCAGTCTTTGATGGAATGACTGAGCATCTATTTTTTACCCTTGGGAAACTAGCTACTACAGCAAGCCTTAGAGATCTTTACATGGCATTGAGTTATGCCGTGCGAGATAGGCTAATGACAAGATATCTGGCATCACAAGAAGCTATACGAGCCAAGCCTCAGAAAACAGTTGCCTATCTTTCAGCCGAATTTCTAATTGGTCCTCAACTTAACAATAACCTCCTTAACCTTGGAATAACAAAAGAAGCTGAAGAGGCCGTACGTCGATTTGGGATTGAATCGTTAAGCCATATTCTTGAAGTAGAGGAAGAGCCTGGTTTAGGAAATGGAGGTCTAGGAAGACTTGCTGCCTGCTATATGGAATCACTTGCCAGTTTGCAAGTACCTGCAATTGGTTATGGGATTCGTTATGAATTTGGAATATTTAATCAAATCATTCGAGATGGTTGGCAAGTTGAAGTAACAGATAAATGGCTTAAAGGGGGATGGCCCTGGGAATTACCTCAACCAGATGAATCATGTTTTGTAGGGTTTGGAGGTAGGACGGAAAGTTATATAGATGACAAAGGTAAATATCGTTCCAGATGGATCCCCTTAGAGCATGCAATTGGGGTTCCACATGACATACCAATTCTTGGCTATAGGGTAAACAATTGCGATCGATTACGTCTTTGGAGAGCAGATGCAACTGAAAGTTTTGATTTTTATGCTTTTAATATTGGCGATTATTATGGCGCAGTAGAAGAGAAAGTTGCTTCAGAAACTATTTCGAAAGTACTTTATCCAAATGATGGTACTGATGAAGGAAGACGTTTACGACTAAAACAACAACACTTTTTTGTAAGCTGTTCATTACAAGATATGCTGAGAAGCCTTGAAAAGAGGGGAATAGATGTTGCTAACTTCTCAAAACATTGGACGGTTCAACTTAATGATACGCATCCTGCTATTGCTGTAGCAGAACTAATGAGATTACTCATTGATCATTATCATTTCGAATGGGAAAAAGCCTGGGAAATCACTACAAGCTCTGTTGCATATACAAACCACACCTTGCTTCCTGAAGCACTTGAAAAATGGGATTTAAATTTATTTCACAGTCTGTTACCAAGGCACTTAGAAATTATTTACGAAATAAACAAAAGATTCCTACAGCAAGTTCGTCTACGTTATCCAGGGAATGATGTAATTCTGAGGAAACTCTCAATCATTGATGAGGATGGATGTAAAGCTGTAAGAATGGCTCATTTGGCAACAATTGGTGCTCACCATATCAATGGAGTAGCTGCATTACATTCTGACCTTATTAAAAGACAATTGATGCCTGAATTTGCTCAGTTGTGGCCAGAGAAATTTACTAATATTACTAATGGAGTGACCCCTCGTAGATGGATCAGCTTGGCTAACCCTGAGTTATCTTGCCTCCTTGATAAAGAAGTTGGAAAAGATTGGATTACTAATATGGAACTACTAAAAAAACTAGAAACAAAGGAAAATGATTCTGAATTCTTAAATTTATTTGCTAAAACAAAACTTTCTGGAAAAAGAAAACTCGCGGGATACATTCATAGACAAACTGGCGTTTTAGTGGACCCATCGAGCTTATTTGATGTTCAAGTAAAAAGGATTCATCAATATAAGCGACAACATCTCAATGCTCTGCAAGTAATTGTGCAATATCTCCGCATTAAAAATGGATCGACTAAAGATATTGCACCTAGAACTGTAATTTTTGGAGGGAAAGCAGCACCTGGTTATTTCATGGCAAAATTGATGATTAGGTTCATTAATGGTATCGCTGAAGTTGTAAATGCAGATCCTGATATGGATGGTCGATTGAGGGTTGTTTTTCTTCCTGACTACAATGTAAAGCTTGGCGAGCAAGTCTATTCTGCTACTGACCTATCTGAACAAATCTCCACAGCTGGTAAAGAAGCCTCAGGAACAGGCAATATGAAATTTGCTATGAATGGTGCACTTACAATTGGAACCCTTGATGGAGCAAATATCGAAATTCGTGACAGAGTTGGTCCGGAAAACTTCTTTCTTTTTGGAAAAACAGAAAGTGAGATAATGAAATTAAGAGATGAAGGTTACGACCCTAAGAAATATATTCAAACCTGCGAAGAGTTATCTGAGGCGTTGAGATTAGTTGAAGTAGGTCATTTTAGTAATGGAGACAATGAATTGTTCCTTCCTCTAATTAATAGTCTTACAGGGAATGACCCATTCTTTGTTATGGCTGATTTTGAAGACTATCTTAGAGCTCAAGACGAAGTCAATCAAGCCTGGAAAAACCCTCAAGATTGGAATCGAATGGCGCTTCTTAATACTGCAAGATCTGGTTTCTTTTCATCTGACCGTTCTATACGTGAATACTGCCAATCCATCTGGAAAGTAAATCCTTTGAATGTCGAAATTTCCTGTGATATTAGTTAATTTAATTTGAGTTCTTGTCAGGAAGGTCTGGAGTCTGATGTAACAAACGGTTCAATCTAAGGCGATCAGGATTTAATGGATCAGGGGCTAATTCTCCAGCTAACTCTTTGAATTTATCTTCTACAATCTCGGGGACTCTGACATCAAATATTTTCTCCATTAAGACCTCAATTGAAAACAGATGTGCATTTATATTTTCTAGATCAGTCAAAGCTTGCTGTAATTCCTCACTAATTTCATCTTCGCTGAGAAGATCACCATTTGTTTCCAAAGAAGATTCACCCAGTTTATAACTATTTTGCTTTTGAAAATCCTCTAAAACTCTACCCGCCAAAGTCCTAAAAGACTGCAAAGCTGCCCAATTAAGCTCTTGCTGTTGGCGAAGAGTCGGAAATTCACGAACCAAGCGATCATGTTCTTTATAGAACCTTTGACAGTCTGGGCATTGGCAAGGTTCTTCAGGCAAGAGACTACCTATATCTCATTACTATCATGACACTCTACAGGTCACATAAAAGAAAAAATTGTATTATGTGCCCTCTAATTCATCAGAACTTTCAGGAATTGGGACCTCAATACTAGTGACAACTTGAATAACATCCCGCAACCTCATTGAATCAGCAAACCAACCCATTGCTTGCTCTGTATCTCCTCTTGTTTCTGCTTCACTTGCCTGATCTTCATGTGCTTCTGCTAACAGTGCCAACCAACACAAGCATCTAGCTTGAACTACTGAAAGATCTAAATCAGTAGGTTGAGATTTAGCAATTTGCTCACTCTCTTGTTGAACCAAGAGACGAAGTCTTAAATCGTGAAGCTGAGTCATCTAATCTCTTTCCCTATTTACACGCTAGCGAGAGAGTAGGGAGTTTGACCACCCACTACATGTAGGTTGTGCAACTATTGTTATCATTTACGGGGCTGGCGGGATTCGAACCCACGACCTACGGTTTAGGAAACCGTCGCTCTATCCGACTGAGCTACAGCCCCACTGGAAGATTTTCCCTCTTCAAGGCATTATGGAATCTGAAAGCAGGAGAGGTGATCGCAATCGAGATTTGTTGGATTTCCACAATAAAGCCTCGGTTGAGGAAAGTCCGGGCTCCCAAATGGTCAAACTTGCTGGGTAACGCCCAGTGCGGGTGACCGTGAGGATAGTGCCACAGAAACACACCGCCGATGACTTTTTATTGGGCCTTGCTCATAACTAGAACAGGCAAGGGTGCAAAGGTGCGGTAAGAGCGCACCAGCAGTATCGAGAGGTGCTGGCTTGGTAAACCCCGGTTGGGTGCAAGGCAAAGGTTTTAGGATGACCATCTTGCCTATCTCCTATATAAAGGCCGCTAGAGGCTGTTGGCAACAACAGTCCCAGATAGATGATCGCCCGCTATCTAAACTTAGCTAGTGAACAGAACCCGGCTTATGACCTGCTTTCACTCAATTTAATTATTAATGATTACATAATGTATCTAGTAAGAGAAAATGGCTACTAAAAAAAAAGAAGTTATCACTCTTGCAAGAATTAAGAGTATTTATACTTTGCTTGAAAATAGCAACTTACAAATAAAAGATATAAATAGAATCAAGAAAAGCGAAGCTATATATATGAAAATCCTTAACGAAGCCTTAACACATACGTCAACAAACTTATCAGTAAATCATGAAAGACTGGAGTTTCATGGAGATGCAGTTTTAAGACTAGCTGCCTCAGAATATATTCAAATTCATTTTCCTAAACTAAAAGTTGGAGACCGATCAGCATTGAGAGCTCAATTGGTAAGTGATGAATGGCTCGCGAAAGTTGGCTATAAAATTAGGATAAAGGAAGCAATGCTGATAGCTCCTAAAGCTTTGAAAGATGCAGCAGCGACAGAAACAATTTGCGCAGAAGGTACTGAAGCCTTAATAGGGGCATTGTATGAATGTTTAGACAGTATTCGATCAATTCAGACTTGGCTAGAACCTTATTGGGCGCTGGAAAGCAAAGAAATACTAGCGGATCCTCATAAGCAAAATGCCAAATCAGCTCTTCAGGAATGGAGCCAGGGCAAAGGATTAAAGCAACCTATATATGAAATCAAAGAAATGTCAAAGCAACATGGCGACCTCAAAAGGTTCTATTGCAAAGTGCGAATACAAGAGAATTTAATGGGAGAGGGTTGGGGTAGCTCAAGAAAAAAAGCCGAAAAGGAAGCTGCAAAAGAAGCACTCATAAATTTAAATAGCTAAAGAAGATCAAGCTCATTTAATGGAATAGTCAGCAACTTGTCCCAGTTCCCTCCCTCAAAAAGAACAGCTGCTTTTCTCTCCGTAATACGCTGTACAAAACCTTTGTATCCATTATAAATAGAAGAAGGGTTATTCACAATGACAGATGAGCCTGGAAGGATTAATTCTTCTGAATTACTCACGTTTTTAGTTCAATCAATTGTTATTTTAAATCTCTTCTAACTAAAGATGTATAAAGAAATCATTTGGTTAACTATTGGAGAGATTGTTGCTCCCCATGGTCTTAGAGGAGAACTCAGGGTTAATCCTAGCAGTGATTTCCCTGAAAGGTTTTTGGAGTCAGGCCAAAGATGGCTGCAAGAAAAAGATGAAGAACCTCAAAAGATTGAATTAATATCTGGCAGACAAATACCAGGTAAATCTATTTATGTCGTTTCTTTTCTAGGAATAGATAACCGTTCGTCAGCAGAATTATT
>QCPK01000007.1 GCA_003212555.1 Prochlorococcus sp. AG-436-K22
ATTTTATTTTCAAACTCATTTGAAATTATACGAGTAACTTTGCACCTATCCCTAAGAATTAAACCTTTAGAAATAGCTTTTGTTAGATAAGTGTGGTCAGTAGAGCCTTTTGAACCTGATGTATCACCAAGATTGGAAGGACGTTGAAATTTATCTTGGGGTCTACCTTGATATTCAATTGTATTCAATGCACTATATGCTGGCCACCAATGCCAGTTCAAAGTTTCAAATCCTTCAACTAGTTTACGGCCCATAGGGCCTAAAGGAACCGGAGGCATTGAAGGTCTAATATTAGGGTATTTCGGGTCTCCAGATAAACCAGAAACACCTGTGTGGTAATCATTCAACTCATAAAAAGGCAATAATTGAGAATAACTAATAGGCCAATCTACAGCTTCCTTATCTATGGAAAATACCTTAAAATCTTCTGGATGAAATCTAGGATATTGAGCAGAAAATAAGACAGTCGATCCTCCAATACCATTATAATTTGCTATGTCTATTGGTGATTCAGTGGTATCAATTGAATAATCTGAGAAAGATTTTCTTACATTTGGATTCGTATTTAAAACACTACTTCTCTGCAACTCTCCACCTTGATTGATCGGAATTAATGATTCCGGCTTAAGTTGCTCTCCTTGCTCAAATAAGCATACTTTTAAGCCCTTATCAGTTAAAGACCAAGCAGCTGCAAGTCCAGAGGCTCCAGCTCCTATAATCAAAACATCAAATGTTTCCATTAACCAGGAAGGAACGATGTTAATATTTCAGGAATTGTTATTTTCATACTTGCAGAAGAAACCTCAATATCGTCAACTCTACACACTGCTTTTCCTATAGCAATACCTCTTTTCCAGGAAATAACTTCTGACACAATGTCAAGACGATCTCCTGGAACAACTTCTTTTTTGAACTTGACTGTATGTTCTAAAGCATGCGTAGCTTTTCCCTCAAGGCCTTCAAGAGTCGTAATTGCAACTGTCAACATTTGAGCCATAGCTTCTAGTTGAAGTGCTCCTGGCATATTAGGGTGACCAGTAAAGTGCTTAGGGAAGTACCATTCGTTATTAGTTAGATTTTTATAGCCCTTAGCATGCTTGCCTGGAGAAACGTCGATAACCCTATCAATCATCAAAAATGGATAACGATTGGGTTGATATCTTTTTAGTTCCTCGGCGGAAAGACTAAAAGACATTAAAAAATAGCTGCTTATATTATTATATTCATACCATTACATCCAAAGCAAGACAAGCAAGACAAGCAATTAATTAATCTAAAAAGACAAATTATTAATCAGTTATGCCACAAAGAGATGAATACTTTGTAATACTATATAAGTATTTTTATTATTACTTTATCAAAAGATTATCTGTATTTAATAGTATAGTTAGCCAAGAATTAATCTATATAAATAATAGATTATTCTGCTAATTAATTTGATCATCAATCAAATTCCATTCAAGCCTTGAACCTGGCTCTATATCTTCTTTAGCTTTTTTACCAAGAATATTAGGGAGATGTTTAGGATGCAGACCATAGCAAGGTCGAATAGACCTAACATTCGCATTTGTAAATATCTCGCCTTTGATAACCTTTTCGACAACATATAAAGACCTTCGTCCACTAAATGATATTTTTGCTGAATCAGGTAATTCTAATGTAGGTTTTCCAATTGCTGAATAAATGCAATTTATAGATTTCTTAAAAGCAGGCAAGTCAGAAAGTTCCATAGAAAAACTTGAATCCACAGAAGATTCATCGCCAGGCATTTTAAAATGTTTCTCTATTAAGGAAGCTCCTAATGCTGAAGCAGCAAATGCAGCATCAGATCCTATAGTATGGTCTGAAAGACCTACATTGCAGTTATATTTAGTCTTCAACCATTTCATAGTTGAAACATTAATATCAGAAACTTCTGTTGGATAAGCAGAGACACACTTAAGAATTAAGAATGGTGCAACTTCGCTTTTAATAATTGAGACAGCCTCATCTAAATCTTTAGAAGAAGCAAGGCCAGTTGATAAAATAATTGGCTTTCTTGTTTTAGCACACTCTCTAATTAAATTATGGTCTGTAATCTCAGGAGAGGCAATTTTATAAACTGGGCAACCTAGTCCTTCTAAAAACTTTACGGCCTTCAAATCAAAAGGTGATGCAAAGGCTTGAATTCCAATAGATTTTGCTTCTTCAAAAAGAGCTGCAACCCAATCCCAAGGTGTATAAGCTTTATTATATAAATCATAGAGTGTTGAAAATTTTGACCATTCATTATTTGCTTCAACCCTAAAGTCTGGCAAATCTGATTTAAAAGTTATCGTATCTGGTGTATAAACCTGGAATTTTAAATAATCTGCTCCATACTTCTTAGCAAGACGTACAAACTTTAAAGCTGATTCTAAATTTCCCTGATGATTTCCACTCATTTCTGCACATATTGCTGGTGCTTTGGATCCTCCTAAGTCAAATAGTGAGTTAATGGAATGCATTTATCTAAGAAATAAAATATTGATCATGTACGGAAGAAGAAGTTTTGAAGGTATTGAGAATAGGCTTAGCTTAACGTTAGTCTTGTTTTTACAATTTTATAACATTCCAAATGTCTCGTTAATTTATCTTATCAATTTACGTTCAAATACCTTGAATTTACTATTTGTTCCAGGGAATAGTTTAGATACAATTTCTAATGTTTTAGGTTCTGCATCAACAAAGCCAAATCGGCGATTAAGTGCCATTGCTGCTCTATTTGAAGCTTTCACTGTAGCAACCCAAGTATAATCTGGGAATTTTTTGGAATAATGATCTATTTGCCAATTCAAAATCCTTAGAATAGTAGTAAAGGGAGTTTGTTCATTTGCTGGAAACCAGCCTGCTGTTAAATAACCTGTACCATCTATTAACCATTTCTTTACCCAAAAGAATGCTTCCGGACCATTGGAATTTGTAAAGACATATTTTTCCGCTGTTCCTTTTAACCACCAAGATAAATGCTCACTCCAATTAATTATACGATTCGGATTGGTAGACATCTCTCTTACCTTCGAAGAATTTCGAGCTTTTAGGAATGACTCGGCATGAAAAATAGTACACTTAGATATACCTTTAGCAATAAGATTATCACTAATTTTTAATTCTTGCACCTTAGAGCCAGAAAAATATTGATCTATTATTTTAACAACCCTAATGACTCCTTGACCATCTAAAGTTCTTGATTTATCAAGTATTATATTTAAAAAATCTATATTATTTAAAATTGCTAGGCGAATTAAAGACTTTATTTCATCATAATTGTCAATATCACTGCTAGTGATATGTAACAAATGACCAATGGATAACCAATCCTCTCTAAGGGTACTTTGAGTATCGGATATAGGAAAGCTAATTGGCAAAGTTCCTTGTATTATGCTCTCATATAGTGAAGTACTAGAAGGTCCGAAAACAATATCATATTTGCTCCATAAATCAGTAGAGTTCTTTTCCCAATCTAAAACTTTGTCCCCTGATTTTAATTTAATGATTTTAGATAAATGATCTCTACTACATAAATTAGGGCATACCCAATCTACAGGAATGGAAAGCTCTTTAGATAAATGAGATAAAGCTAAATAAGCAAAGGGAGCTTTTTGATAATCGCCTGTGCCTCCTGCATGAGCTATTATTCTTTGAACTTCTCTATTCTTAATTTCAAAAGATTGGCTGTCAGTGATAAAATAGCGAACTCCTCGGAATTTCAAAATATTATCTTGAATAGTTTTAATAGGATTTAAAGGAGTATAGTTAATAGATATTTCAGCTCCATAATCAACCCCTAAATCATCTATTAATATAACTTTTATATGAGCTCTGAAAAGTTCATTTACCCATTTAGTAGATATCCTATATGAATCTACTATTAGCAAATTAGTATTGTATCTATAAGCTGCATCAGTAATTAAATGAACATCCTTATGATCTTTATACTTTTTTAGATTTAGGTATTCATGAGTTACACTTAATGGTACCAATGTTTCTAAAGATGATTCATCTAGCAAGAGGATGGGCTCATAACCTTTTTGTTTTAAAGATAGAGCTAGAATATGACATCTCTTTAGATGACCTGCTCCTGATCCTTTAAAATAATCGCAGCGAATAAGGATTCTTTTGCTCATTTCAACCTAAATTAATCACAGTTAAAAATTATCATAAGTTATTTAATTTAAAGATTGCTTTTCTGAAAGCATGATGTGGATTAATTCTAGTATGCCTTATAGCATGCGATTTGGTAACTTTTTGATCTATGTGGATAGCTCTAGATAGTAAATACTCAAATACGCAGTTTGGGGCTTTGGCTTTTTCTACCGTAAGGTCTGGTTCAAATACTAAACACGGATTTTGTTCTTTCATATTAATTACTTTATGACCGGAGCATTTTGCTTCATATAACAAACTAGAAGTAGTACCGATAAAAATAGATTGTTTACTATTAAGTAAATCTAGTTTAGTAGATCTGTCTATTCTGATATTTGTATTATTATTCAGGATTGTATCATATTCTAATGATAATTCACTTGGATGTGGTCTATAAAAAGTAAGAATATTTTCTAAATCATTTATTTTATTATTAATTAAACAATATTCCTCCAAAAGAGATTTATATGTCAGGGAATTTGCCGATCCTATTCCAATAAAATATACCCTTAAAAGATCGTTAGGTAGTAATTCCTTGGCTATTGCAAAATAAGGAAGACCAATAACTTCGACACAGGTATATTTATTATAGGAAAGGAGTAACTCCTTTTGTAGATCATCCCAAACTAAATTATATCTAGCTTTAGAACCTTCTGGCCTCCATTCTGGATCAAACCTAGGAAAATATCCATGTTGAATACAAATAGCTTTAATCTTGCTAGGGTATATTTTTGAGATTTCAACAAAGAATGCTCCCAATGGTTGGCTATCCTCGTAGAGAAATATATTAGATGATTTATATCTATTTAAATAAATAAGCCACTTAAGAATATATAAATTCAAAAAAAAGTAATTTTCGTAAGCAATAGCAATATCTACAGAATAGGCTAATGCCTTAAGTCTTAGCTCTTTGTAATTAGAAGAAAGTTCCTTTCGATTAAACCAGAGCTTAGGTGAAAAAATAATAACGTTTTCTCTATCAAAGTTCTCTATATATGGTTCCAATCTAAGTGTTTCGAATAAAACTAAGTTTTTACAAATTTTATTTGGTAATGGAATAAACAAATCAAAAACTGCTAAAAGATATTTGAAAAATTTTTGTCTATTTTTTCTAGTTGAGCAAATTTGTTCAGGATTATAAAAACTAGCTTCTTTCTCCCATTGAATAATATTTTTAGCTATCCTTCTAGCGGAATCTCTACATGAAAGTAATTCCCAAAAATAGGGTAGCTGGTTTAAGATACTCAAATGGCCTAAAGATTAACAATGATATTTTAGCATTTATCTTGATTGATGTGAATTAGAGTTAAGCTAGGAACCTTGGTTTACAAAATTGATATTAAACTAATTGAATTTATAAAGCTTCGAAACTAGCATGGGATAATTATATTATGCTGACTTATTTTGAGCATAATAAAAGGCTTGGCAGTAACAATTGATACTCCTATCTACCTTTTCCAATTAGTATATATTCGTCATTATTATCCTGAGATTTTCTAGTTACTGAAGTCACAAATTCATCCATAAAGATTTCTTCATTAGTGCATTCTTCCTTGCTATTAATAAATAATTTTGAATAATACTCCCATTCCCAATTTTTATTTCGTCTCCAATACTTCGGATTTCTATGTTGATCTAGTATAAAGTAAAATGAATTTTCAGTTATTTGCAACCAATTTAAAAATAAATCTAGATGCTTAGGTTCTTTTTGTATATACTGTTTAGCAAGCATAACCCCCTGCTCTCTAGTTAGATGGCCTAGTCTGATATCTCTATTAACATGATCTAGTACCTTTCCATATCCATGTTTAACATATTTAATGAAATCATGTACATCTGAATAATTCCAACAATCAACATCATTACAAGTATCAAAAGTTCTACTTTGCTTTGCTGTTTCAAATTTATATTTATCTACCATTTTTCTATGTTGTAGTCTAGAATCCCATCTAATATAATTATTTAAGTAAATACCTCTAACACCTATCTTTTCAATTTCTGAATTCGAAGGATAGAATAATCTCTTGAGATCTTCCTCTTGAAGATTATCAAATTCGTTAATTAAATCCTCTGCCTCATATCCCATTAAATCGTGTTCTTTACGATACTTCCTTGTCATTTCGACTTCATCTAAGTGGCTGAACATTCCGACCTGATCAACTCCTTGATGTGCCCCCCAAATAATTAGCGGGATTTTAAAATTAACGGCAACCTGAACTGGAAAAACTGTTTGGCCAGCTAAACAATGCCAGTAAATACTACCAAAACGTCTGAATGTGGAGCGCGTAATCTTTTTAATAGTTTGTGGTTTTATTGTAAGCGTAAAAAGGTCAACATCAAATTTAATTCTAAGATTAGCTAGATTTCTATATCCTATTGCAGTATTATAATGTTTGTTATAGGTTACTAATAAAGGATTCATTCCATACTTATTCTTTATCTGATCAACTATAAAATATGAATCTCTAGCTCCACTAACTGGAATAACGCAATCGTAATTATTTCCTGATTTATTTCTATAAATGCTAAGTATAGATTGTAATTTATTGGAACGTTCTTCCCAGTCTAATAAATCCTTTTCTTCATGAACTCTACAACCACTACAGATACCATCTTCATCGAAAACGATATTAAGAGGGTGCTCTGATGAATAAAGACATCTTCTACAAATCTGAATCATATCTTCTCCTCCTCAATCTTTAAATATAATAGCTTTTCCAAAATATCATCTTTCTTTTTATTTAGGCGGCCTTGATGATCAAATTTATTATCAAAATAATTATTCTGTGTATCACATCTAACAGTATGATCCCTACTTACTATTGCCTTAATGATCGTCACAGAATGCTCGAAAAAATTAAATATATTTGCAGCAGCTAATGCTCCGACTTTTGTAGAAGAAAAAGTTTTAGAGAAGTGTTCTGGAGTTCCTGCTCCTCCACATCCTATAACAGGAATGTTAACATTGTTTTTTATTTGAGAAATTAAAATCGTATCAAAACCCAGTTTAGAGCCATCTCTATCAACAGAATTTAAAAATATTTCACCTGCTCCAAGTTCTTGTACCTTGATCGCATAATCAATTGGTGAGAAATCTAGTGACTGATTCTTAAGGTAGTCATAAAGCCTATAGTTTGTTCCAACCTTGATACAATCCAAAGAGACAACAATACATTGGCTCCCAAAAATCTGAGAGGATTCATGAATAAAACTTGGGTTAATAAGAGCTGATTGATTTAATACAACCTTATCAACACCACACTTCATTAAAGTGTTAATATGATCAATGGAGTTAATACCACCTCCGAGAGTTATTGGCACTTGAGAGTTTTTTGTTGATTCTCTGATAAGTTTAAAATTAGGTGGATAATTATTTCTTGTTGCAGAGATATCATTTAATATAATCTCATCAATACCCCAATTATTCAAATACTCTATAACTATGGATGGTTTACCAATAGGAAGGTATTTTCTATAAGCAATACTTTGCACTGCAATGCCATCTTTAACAAGGACTACACCAATAATTCTTTTTTTTAACATTGGGCCACCATATTAAAGAAACTTCGGAACAATCGTAATCCATTGTTCTGGCTTTTTTCAGGGTGAAATTGCACACCATAAATATTTTTGTATGCTATAGCAGAAGTAATTGAGCAGGAATAGTTACATTCACTAATAATATATTTTTCTTCGCATTTATAATGATAGCTATGGTCAAAGTAAAAGTCTAATTGTTGGTTATCATTTTTAAATAGAGGTGATTTCTTTAAAATCTGGATATTATTCCATCCAACATGAGGTACTACAAATTTTTCTGGTATATTCAGCTTAACAACGTTACCTGGTATCCATCCAAGACCATTGTTTAAGCCATTCTCCTCTGAAGTATCAGCCATTAACTGCATACCTAAACATATGCCAAGTATTGGTTTTCTTGCTTCTAAAACTACTTCATTAAGAACATGATCTAGACCTAAATTCCTTAGATTTTGCATTGCTGGAGCAAAAGCTCCAACACCCGGGAGAATTAATGCATCAGAGTTAATAATTTCATGAAAGTCACTAGAAATATTAATAGATTGATATCCTAAATAACTAATGGCATTAGATATAGAAATTAAATTACCAACTCCATAATCTATAATAGTTATTACTGGCTTTTTCATTAATTTATTTGACCTACTTTAAATTTAGGTATATATTTTAAGTCTGGCGATAAATAAAAGAGTTCCTTGTTAACATAGGTATCAAGAAGAACCCAAAATTGTTTTTCAGAGATATCTATATATTCACAAAATAATCGAAGGATTTGCAGATCATAGTTGCCATCAAATTTTTCTACTAGAGATATGCCTTCATCTCTAGTCATTCTACCAGATCTGATCTCCCAATTAACGATATCTGATGTCCTACCAAATCCAAACTTAAGATATCTTATATACATATTAATATTTATAAAATCCTCATCTAACATAGAAGTTCCAAAATAGTCAGGTTCTTTATTAGGATTAGGTTTTTTAATTGATAAACCATTCAATGCTGCATAATTACTATTTGCTAGAGAAGTGAAATCGCTCATAAAATAATCCATAAATATTATTTTTAGATTGGCATTTAGCATCTCATTATCTGATGGATAAATATATTGAAGTATGTGTTTTCTTTCAATATTAGCTTCTAAAAGCCAAGATATATCTCCACCAGCAAGTGTGTTGCTGTACTTAAGTTTATTTCCATCGATAGAATCTGAACCTAATGTACCCATTTCTCCAATTGCTGAAGCTGGACTTTCGCCCCAAAAAACTAAAGGGATTTGATATGCAATGGCAACTCTAGGAACACTAGAAAACAATGCTAGTTCAGTAGATTTAGCCCAATTACCATACTTAAAGAAAGCTGTCTTCATTGCCTTCTTCCAGGTAATAGGCGAACAACTAATATTAATACAATCAAATCCATTAGATATTAAATTACTTAAATTATCTACTCCTCGTTTTGATATCTGATCAGGAGGATAATTCATTGATACTAATAATGGATTTAATTTAAAATGGTCCTTAATATGAAAAGCCTGCCTAGTGCTATCCTTTCCGCCACTTACACCAACAATACAATCATAGCCTGAACTATTATTTTGCTTAGCAAATTCAACAACTTCCTTTAATCTATCTCTACGGAGATCCCAATCAATTTCTTCTAAATCCTCATGTATAGAGCAAGGGTAACATAAACCATCATCATTAAAAATAATGTTTGGTCTAGTATCAACATTGAGACATCTTTTACAATATTTCATTATAGTTAATTATTAAATTTATAATATTGAATTCCTAAAATTGCATGAGATTCACACAGGCAAGGAATCTTATTAATAATAGGATACATTAACCCAGCTTTGTCAGAGGTATAAACATCATTATATTTTTTCAACTCTGCCTTAGTAACAGGACAGAGATATTGAATCGGATTGGATTGTTGGGATTGCTTCTCTAAAATAGTTAATCCAGTTGGATTTAACGTATTAGATGAGACTGGGAAAGGTCTAGAAGCAACAAGCTTATAACCTAGTTCTATTGCATTCTTCCCTATGTTCTTAACATATTTATGTTCATCCATTCTTATTTTTCCTTCACTTGAAGCATTTTCATAATCAGGCTCTAAAAGAATCACATATTTTTTTGCAACTCTATATAATTCTTTAAGAGCCTCTTTTTCTTTCCCTCCATTAGGTTCTAGAGAGTGCGAAGTGTAAACTACATCTATTGAATTATCTGGTAAAGGTATTTGAAATAAATTAGCTACGAATAGTTTAATTGAATTGGACATTCTCTCACTATTTTGTCTTGCATATCTTAATCTTGACCATGATATATCAAATCCAAATTTATATAGTTTATCATCTGGATCTATTTTAGACATAAGTGGATTCATTAAAGTTGCTTCACCTACACCCACTTCGACAATACTTTTAAAATTATCTAATTCATCAAATACTTCAATTAAAGCATCTGTATACTTATTTAAATATTCAACATTTATACTAGAGAAATCAGTGTAGGTTCCAGCTTGGAAATCGTAGCTTATTGCAATAGATTCTTCATCATTTAAAGCAAAGTCACTAGAGGAAAGATACTTAAGAATATTTCCACCTTGCTCATATATTTCTCTTATTTTTCTAATCGAAGCCAACTTGCTCATTGAAATCAACTGCAAATAGACAAAAATAATTTTAAATCATATCTTAGTCAAAATCAAGCATCATCAAATTCTTAGTGTTGATTACACTCTTCGTTTATGAAGAATCTCCTAAAAGCGTCCCATTAAAAGGTAATGTTTATCTTTTATGGAAGTAATAGGGATATGTTTAAAGAAACTATAGCTATTTATGAGCCTAGAAAGTAAGCGAAAATCAATAGCAGTCATCCCTGCTAGGGGAGGAAGTAAGCGTATACCAATGAAAAATCTAAAGGATTTTCTTGGTATGCCAATTATTTCTTATCCAATTAAAGAAGCTCTTAAGAGCAATCTTTTTTGTAAAGTTATTGTATCTACAGACAGTAAGGAAATTTCTGAGATAGCCAAACGCTATGGTGCAGAAGTCCCATTTATTAGGCCAGCTAATCTAAGCGATGATTTTACAGCAACCTCACCAGTAATAAATCATGCAATAGGCTACTTAGAAAGCAAAGGTTTAGATTTTGAATATGTTTGTTGTATTTATCCCTGTACTCCTTTTGTTAAAGCAAATGATTTAAAGAAAGTTTTCGACGAATTAACTAAAAAATCAGCTTCATATGCATACCCTGTTATAAAATATTCTCACCCTATTCAAAGAGCAATCTCATTAACTACTGAACTAGAGCCTAAGGTTTTTGATGCAAAATCAATTCTGAAAAGAACACAAGATTTAACTGATTATTATCATGATGCTGGCCAATTCTACTGGGCGCGTAAAGTATCTTGGAGAAAAGAGTCTTTGATGCAAAATGCATCAGGAATAGCGATACCCTTCCCTGAATGGAAATTTATAGATATTGATACAACTGATGACTGGAGTAAGGCAGAGCTACTTGGGCAATCGCTTAACATATGACAAGGATTAACCATGAACTCTTCAACCAAGTCAATAATTATATGAGCCAAGCTTTCATCCCATATGGCCGACAAGACATAGATCAAAACGATATTGAAAGTGTTATAAGGGTCCTAAGAAGTGATTTCATAACACAAGGTCCTACTGTTGGTGAATTTGAAAAATCTATTTCAAAAATGATGGGTGTTGAATATTCAGTAGCTTGTAACAGTGCAACCAGCTCGCTTCATCTAGCCTGTCTTGCTTTAGGGCTACAGGAAGGCGACTATCTTTGGACTACACCCATAACATTCGTAGCTTCAGCAAATTGTGGCCTTTACTGCAATGCCAAGGTTGATTTTGTCGACATTGATCCGAAAACAGGTCTTATGTCGGTTAAGGAGCTTTCTAAGAAATTGGAAGAGGCTAAAGCAAAAAGAAGTCTCCCTAAGATAGTTATTCCTGTTCACTTGGCTGGGACAAGCTGTGATATGCCAAAGATTGCTGAACTTTCTAAGAAATATGGGTTCTCGATAATTGAAGATGCCAGTCATGCAATTGGAGGTTATTGCAATAACTATCCAGTTGGAAGCTGTAAGTACAGTGATATAACTATATTTAGTATGCATCCAGTAAAAATAATAACTAGTGGGGAAGGCGGAATAGCAACAACTAAAGAAGAAAGTCTAGCTATAAAAATAAAGTCTCTTAGGAATCATGGGATTATTAGAAATAAAGAAATGTTTGTCACAGAACCTGCAGGAGAGTGGAGCTACGAACAACAAGATCTAGGCTATAACTATAGAATGACTGATATACTTGCTGCTCTAGGACTAAGCCAACTTCAAAAGTTAAACGCGTTCATTGAAAAAAGGACTCATATAATTCAAGAGTATAAATTAAATATGGTCAATTTACCTGTTCAACTTTTAGAAGTTCCAGAGAATATAAAATCAGCCTATCACCTTGCTGTAATAAGATTAAAAAATAACGACAAGACCTTTCATCGCAATGTATTTAATAAACTAAAAGGTAAAGGAATTGGAGTTCAAGTTCATTATACACCTGTGCATCTTCAACCTTATTACAGAAATCTTGGATTTTCAGAAGGGGATTTTCCTATTTCCGAAAATTACTCAACAAATGCTATTTCATTGCCAATTTATCCTACATTAAAAAAACAAGATTTTAATAGAGTAATAGGAGAGTTAAAAGAAGTACTGAGCTAATATTTAATTAGGTTATAACTATGATCTACAAATCTTACTCAGAAAAGAATTTTCATTATTCAATTTTTCAGGAGTGAGCTTACAAATATAATGAAAATACTTGTTAACTATGAGATTAATATTACTATTATCTGATCTTTTGAGATACTTATATGAGCTAGGAATAATGACTATTTGAAATAAAGAAAGGGTTGCTAAAATAGAAATTAAAAGCTTAAGAGGAAAATTAAATATGCGTTCATCCATTTTTATTTTTTTTGTTTTGTAAATTAGGTTTAAATTCGCTTAGAGAAACCCATCCCTTTAACTGTGAATACTTTGTATGTAGGGAAGCAGTTGTTCTTTGTCCATCCATAGCAGCCTTCAATTCCTTTAAGTCTGCTTTGGCACATCCGTTGCTATCCAAGTGAAAATTGAACTTATTCAAAATAGCAGATTCATTTGTGCAATAGTTTCCATCAAACAATTTGTTCTCCTTTATAGTCATTGACACAGCAACAGTAGAATTTGAAGACGAAGGGTTTAATTGATTCTCTCTAGTAATGATTGCATTAGGTGTTATTTGATTAACATAGATAATAATAGGTATAGAAATAGTTATAGGTAGATAACTAAATATATTGTATCTTGCCTCTAAAAGGTGCTCGATTAAAAGAATAACAATGCAACTAATAGTAAAGAATGGTGCAATTAGATAGGAATGGGCTGTATGGTTTCCAGCCAAACGAAGCGATTCTCTTAGAAAGACGACAGCGAATGCAACCGAAATGGAATAAGAAGAAACAAAGTTTCCGTAAAACCTGCTTAAGTTACTATAACTATACCTACTAAGTAAATAACCTGAAATTAAGCAAGGTATTATTGCAAGTAACCATATGTAAATATACTCTATAACTACTCCATCTGCTGGGGATTTAATAAGGTTAGAGAGAATGGAAATTTTAAAGCCTTCAATAGGTATCCATTTTTCGAAAGGACTTTGAATAATCGATTGAATGCATGTCAATTTTGGAATCCCACGATTTAATAAACAAAAGGGGAAAGAAAAGGCCAAAGTTCCATGATTGCTAGTCGGAATTATCCAACTAAGCATATTTAAAGCCAAGAGAAAAATTGCTAAATATAGAGAATAAATAGATGATTTAAAGCCTTTAATAAAATTAGTCTTTCTATTATTAAAAATAAAAAGAATAATTCCTAAAAGAAAAGTCGGGAAAGTCGAAGCTTTTGAAATTAAAAGAGAGTAAGCAAAAAACACTATAATTGATTTGTTCTCTTTGGAAATTTCTGACTGATTAAAAATATAATTTATTTTAATGATGTAGGAAGTAAATGTTAAAGTTAAAATATAAAGAAGGTATGATGATGTCGACCATGAGTAATGTATTTCTGAAAGATATATAACTATTATAAAAAAAATAATGACAGAAGCTATAAATATTCTAGCTAAGGAAAAATACTTGTTAGCTATTGAGTGCAAATAAGTATAAAAGAAGTTAAATGAAGCGCCAGTTGTTAAGATGAATTTGATCCAATATGCATCTACTAAATTAATCTCTCTCTTAAAAGCAAGGAATGGCAATAATACACTACCAGCAGTCAAGTGATTAGCACTTAGCAAGGAAGGATAACCAGTAGGGACTCTAACAGGGCCAGAATAGTCTATTTTAAAAATATCATTTAACCATGAAAAATAAACCAGGTCATGAGATTCAAATCGCCAATAATTTGGAGTAAATTTATAAGATATAAAAAAAGTTAGCAATAGAGATAAAGTTATTACTAATATATTCATTGGCTTATTGAGGAAACTTAATGGACATAAATGTATTCTCGATATACTCTCTTTATGCTTAATTATTGATAGCAAAGGTAAAATAATTAATACTATAAGCAAATAATATTTAACAATCAATACCTGGGTATAAGCAAGTAATGGTATTGGAGCAGTAATAATAAAGAGAGTACAAAGAGTCTCATGGAAGCTATATCTACCAAATATCAAATAGGATGATAATATTAAGAGTAATGATCCTAAAATCAATGAAAGAAATAACATTGAGAGGGGACCTTAACTACGAATAGAATTATAATAGCTATATTTCTCTTAAATAGTTTTTTTTGTACAATTAAAGTTTTATGATTTAATCAAAGTATAGTTTATATTTTCTAAACCAAGTAATTATTATATACTAGCTTTACTATTTTGTAGGTATAGAGATACTAATTTTAATTATATCTATAACCTGGTATTTTCAATAGAAGAGAACTATGCCTCCTAAGAAAAACTATAACCAACTATAGATACTATATTGGTGAAAATTTTGTAGAAATATGCTTTAATATTAATTCTCTTATCTGATCTACGCTAAGAAAATTTGGGTTGGTTCCTGAATTATAAGAAAATCCCTTAGGAACATAATTAAGTAATTTACCTTGATCTTTATATAAAGAAAACATTTCACCACTTGTAGGAAGGATTGCATAATATTTACCCAAGTCAATTGTTGAGTAGCTATCTGATGAAGTAATCATCTCTTCATGAATTTTTTCTCCAGGTCGAATACCTGTTATTTCCTGAATACAACTAGGAGCAATAGCTTCAGCAACATCTTTAATTCTATAACTAGGAATCTTAGGAACAAAGATTTCTCCCCCTAGGCTATTAGATAATGCCCATATAGCCATCTCAACTCCTTCTGATAATGAGATATTAAATCGGGTCATACTTGGATCAGTTATCATTAATTTACCCTTTGAAGCCTGTTTCATAAAAAGAGGAATGACTGAACCTCGAGATCCCATCACATTCCCATAACGAATTACAGAAAAAACTATATCTCTATCTCCTTTGATATTATTTGCAGCTAAGAATAATTTATCAGAACACAATTTTGTTGCACCATACAAATTTATCGGTGCTGCCGCTTTATCAGTACTTAAAGCAATAACTTTTTTAACTTCAGTTTCTAGGCAAGCTTGTACTACATTCTCCGCTCCTAAAACATTGGTATTAATAAATTCTATCGGATTATATTCTGCTTTAGGGACCTGCTTTAGTGCTGCTGCATGCACTAGGGTGTCAATTTTGTAAAGTGCTTGACGTAAACGACCACGATCACGCACATCTCCTAAAAAAAATCTTAATTGTGGGTATTTAGATTCAGGATAGAGTTGTTGTATTTCCCATTGCTTTAATTCATCTCGACTAAATATCACTAATCTTTCAATATCAGGATAAACCTTTAATATTCTTGCAATAAATGCCTTGCCAAAGCTTCCAGTGCCTCCTGTGATTAAAATTCTTCTGCCTAAATATTGCGATGGAATAGCCATTTATTTTGATTTATAGTGGTTTTTATTAGTTATCTTAAATTTTCTCATGTGATACTACTTTAATTTTAGTATTTTCTATTCTTATTATCCTATCAGAACCGTAAAGAGTACTTGGTCTATGTGATATTTGTACAATTGTTAAACGATTGCTCATATTGTTAAGAGATTCAATCATTAAACTCTCAGTTTCCTTGTCTAAAGCACTTGTCGCTTCATCAAGTATAACCATTTTTGGACTTTTATATAAAGCTCTAGCAATTCCAATTCTTTGTCTTTGACCACCACTTAGTCTTACACCAGCTTCCCCAACATTAGTAAAATACTCATTTTTTGTAGATTCAATGAATTCTCTGGCCTGCGCTATACCAGCGGCGTAACGAACTTTAGATAGGTTGATTTGTTCTTTTGAAATTCCAAATGCAATATTCTCAGCTATTGAACAGTCAGCAAGATAGATATTTTGAGGGACATAAGCAATTCCAGCCCTCCATCGAGAGACTTCGGTTTGGGATCTCAAATCATTTATATCATTTGCATCTAAAAGGATTTTACCGTTAGTTGGGATCAATAAACCAACTAATAGATCAACAAAAGTGCTTTTCCCGGAACCGGTTTTACCTATTATTCCTATTCTTTCACCTGAGTTAATTGTGAAGTTAATATTTGATAGCACTTCTGAAGAGACATTAGAATATTTAAATGAAACATTCTTAAAAGTTATCTTGTAATTATTTTCTAATTGATTTTTACTTACTTTTTGTGAATCATAGAAAAGAGGATTGTATTCTATAGGTTTTCTTATTAGGGATAAGATATTAAATAGACTTTTTTTGCACCTATTACTTTGGGACCAACCTTCATAGATTTTCTGACTAGTAGGTAAAATACGTTGTGATCCTAAGGCAAGAGCACCTAATGTAGGCAAAGCAGTCTCTATGCGGCCTTCTGACATAAGCATATAGGCAATAAAAGCAATTATTGTTATTCCAACTGGTTCTAATATCATTCTTGGGTAACTATTTAAAAACGTCAATTTCGCCAAAGTTTCTCTTAGCGGTCTATCAATTTGATTGTATTTCTTTAAATAATAATTTTGTGTTCCGCCAATTAGTATATCTTTTATAGCACCAAAGCTTTCTTGTAGAAGTTTTAAAATTTGTCCATTAAGTAATACTTGCTTTGCTCCTAGTGCTTGTAATGGTAGTCTTCCAATTCTAACAGCAAGTAAATATATAAAAGATATAACTGATATTGATCCGCAAGCAATTCTCCAGTTAATTATAACTAATGTTGCTAGCAAGCTAAGCAATATTAATGATGAACTGACTAGAATTAATATAGGATTTAAGACTCCATCTGTAACGAGCTGAATTTCAAGATTAATGGTAGATATTAACTGACTACTATTAACACCTATATGATAAGAGTAAGGTTGAGCAAGGGCTCTATTGTAAGCTTCGGAACTTAAATCTGAGCCAATTGATGCTGCCAGTTTTCCATTAAAATATAATGTTGCAAGCCTAATTAAACCAGATAATAGTGAGGTAAATACAAAAGCAATTGTAAAGAATAGTATTAATTCATTAGAATTATTAATACCTAAGAAAGAAGAAATATCCTGAATATATGGCTCTGCAAAAAAATCATCAGGAGAAGCAATCACTTTGAGAAAAGGAAAAACTGAGGACAAGCTAACTAGCTCCGCTAGACTGCTTAATAGCATTAATAAGAACAATATTCTAAGCTGCAGTTTTCTTTTTGAGCTTAATATGATCCACAATTCAATTAATAGTTTAAGAACATTACTATTATTTTTATTTTTTTTCATATACTTATTATGGAATTTATTCAATCCTCTCATCTATATCCTGAGAGCCTTAATATCTCTTGGTATTATGCCTTTCAAGTCAAACAAAATAGTATCTTTATTAATCATATCAATCCATATCTCATTAGGCATATCAATAAATTGCTTATGAGCTACCGCTGCAACTACTGCTGCATAAGATTTATCTTTAGGGATTACCTCCATAATATTAAGGCCATACTCTTCTTTTGCATCTTCTGGATAGACCCAAGGATCAATAACATCCACATAAATACCATATTCTGAGAATCTATTAACTAAATCTATAATTTTAGTATTTCGTATATCTGAGCAATTTTCCTTAAAACTTAGTCCTAATACAAGCAGGTTTGCCCCTCCTATTATAGTTTTTTTCTTTGCTAACTCACAAATTATTCTTTCTGCAATCATGTCTGTCATACTATCATTAATTCTTCTCCCAGCAAGAACAATCTGAGGGTAATATCCCATTTCCTGAGCTTTATATGTTAAATAATAAGGGTCTACACCTATACAGTGACCTCCTACAAGGCCAGGTCGAAAAGGTAGGAAGTTCCATTTTGATCCAGCTGCTTCTAATACATCCAAAGTATCTATACCTAAACGGTTAAAAATTATTGAAAACTCATTCACCAAAGCAATATTTATATCTCTCTGGGTATTCTCTATGACTTTTGATGCTTCTGCTACTTTAATACTTGATACCTTATAAGTTCCAGCCTTTATAAAGGAAGCATAAAAGGCATCTATCCAATCAGTTACTTCATCATTACTTCCACTAGTAACCTTAACAATATCTGCTAAGCGGTGACTCAAATCTCCAGGGTTAATACGTTCAGGACTATAGCCACAATAAAATCCTGAATTCAGTTTGTCTGAATTAAATGTCAATTCAGACTCATTTTCAAGAATAGGTATACAAAATTCCTCTGTTAGTCCAGGGTAAACAGTACTTTCATAAATAACGATTGGATTAAATATATTGTTGCTACTCTGAGATTGAATTGATCTCTGCTTAAGAGCTCTACCAACTGTTTCACTTGCCTTCTGAAGAGCCAAAAGACATGGTTTTTTTGATGAATCTATAGGGGTAGGAACAGTAATTATAAATACATCTGCATCATTCAATTTATTAACATCATAAGTAACCTCTAAGAATGGTAGTTTTGCTAAAGTTGCACTAGAAATCTCATTAGTTCTATCAAAATCATTTTGCAATTCTTCTATTCTTTGTTTATTAATATCAAAACCAATTACATTTCGAGTAATTTCACTTCCAGTCCTGAAACATTTTCTTTGCTTTGCAATTTCTACTGCTAAAGGAAGTCCAACATAACCAAGTCCAACTACTGCAACCTTAGATTTTAAGACACCACCAAAGATCATTTGATTTTATTATTAACTTTAAGAATATCATAATAATCAAAATACCATTCTACAAAATTTTGAACACCCTCTTTTATAGTTGTATTTGGTTTAAAATCAATCCATTTTTCAAGCGCTGAAGTATCGGCTGCTGTTATTGATACATCTCCTGGCTGAATAGGCTTAAATGCTTTTTTAGCTTCTCTTCCTAACGAATCCTCTAATGCACTTATATAATCCATAAGAGGAATTGGTCTTGAATTACCTATATTAAAAATTCTATAAGGGCACCAACTTGTAGAAGGATTAGGTTCTTTAGTATTAAATTTATCATCAATAGAAGCATTCTTATTTATTATCCTAACTAGACTTTCAATTATATCATCAATATAAGTGAAGTCTCTAACCATTTTTCCATGATTATATACATCTATTGGCTTGCCAGCTAAAATTGCATTAGTAAACAAAAAAAGTGCCATATCAGGTCTACCCCAAGGACCATAAACAGTAAAAAATCTCAATCCTGTACTTGCTAATCCGAATAGGTGACTATAGGTGTGTGCCATGAGCTCATTTGATTTTTTAGTTGCCGCATATAAACTAACAGGATGGTCTACAGTATGTTTTTCAGAAAAAGGTAAATTAGTGTTCCCACCATATACAGAACTGCTACTTGCATAAACTAAGTGCTCAATATTATTAACTTTACAGCACTCTAAAATATTACTAAAGCCAACTATATTCGAATTAATATACGCCGATGGATTTTCTATGGAATACCTAACACCTGCTTGAGCAGCTAGATTTACAACTTTCGTTGGCTTATATATCTGAAAAACATTTTCCAGCTCTATTTTATCTTCTAGGTTAGCATTAATAAAGTTAAACTTAGTTTTAGTTGCATTTGACTTTTCTTTTATTAATTTAAGTCTTGCTCGTTTTAATGTTATATCGTAATAGGAATTTAGATTATCATAACCTATTACTTCAACATTCATTTCCAACAACTTCATTGTTAAATGAAAGCCAATGAAGCCTGCCGATCCAGTTACTAATACTTTCATCGAAATCATATAAAACTATTTAGTCGTCTATTATACGAAAGAGAGTCCAAGCATTGACAGCTTGCGAGACAGGGGTCATTACTTGTCCTAGACCATCAGAAATTCTTGATAAAGCATTCCGGTTGACTATTATAAAGTCTCCATCTACCAATCTAGGGTTAAGTTTGTCAGATTCTTTTTCAGATAAATCTAATTTAAATTTCTTTGATAATATAGTACCATCTTTATTCATCCTTATTAACTTTATATTGCTGCGGCTAGCTCGAGAATTTAATGCTCCTCCAGCTGCAAGTATTGCTTTAGAAAGGGTTGTTTTTGAGCTAACTTTAGTAGGTCCAGGTCTAGTAACCTCGCCATTAACATAAACAGTTATTATTTGTGGGTATAAATTAGTATTTATAATATCCCTTGAGAGCTTTATTGATTTATCTGCCTGATTAACTTTTATGATATCACCATCAAATAGCAAAGGATTATTTTCCATCTTTCCTTTAAGTATAAGGTCATATAAGCTAAGCTTTGCTTTCTTATAATTCAATTTTTCTCCAGGTAATCTTCTTTTAATTTCTATATGTTTAATATTTGCTTCCTTTGTAATTCCTCCGGCATTTTGTATAGCACTAACCAAGTCAACCTGCGGATTAAAATTATTATCACGCCAAGTATAAAGGCCAGGCTTCTCAACCTCCCCTAGTATGGAAAAAGAAACAGGTCTTGCCCTTACTAGTGATACATCTAATACAGGAGAAATCAATTGATTTTTCAGTGCTTCTGAAATAGCCCTTTCTGCTTGCTCCAAAGTTTTTCCCTGAAGGTGAATTTTTTCTGTATATGGAATTGAAGCCTTTCCATCAGTTAGAATTGTTATTTCCTCTCTTGAAAATTGAATATCACCAAAAACATTCAGCCGAATAACATCGCCAGGTCCAAGTAAATAACTATCCTTCAGAATGTCATCATCTACTAATTGAGTAACATTATTATCAACTTTTTCATATGAAGCACTACTAAGAGACGAATTTAAAAAACTTCCTATTAATAATGTCGCTAAAATAATACTAATTTTTTTATTTAGCATGCTTTAAGCAGATTAGCGTGATCCTTCAATTTATAATATTATCATATTTGAAGTCAATCGTCTATTGCTAAACCATACTTCAATTTATATTATTGGGGGATAAATTGTGGCTATTAAAAGAGCCTGGAAATAGTGTAGAATCTATAGATCCTAACCATGTTAGCTAATTTAAGATTGAATACAATATGGAAAATAAAAGCAATTGGTCAAAAAAAGATAACAATAATATTGGCAATTCAAAGGATCTCAGGGATCCATCACTTAATGATCCTGATTCAAGGGATAGTCAAAGCGGAGATGGTGATGAAATTGACCTAAAAGAAATATATAAAAAAATCTTACGAAGAAAAAAGATAGGGATTTTAACTGCTTGTTCCATTTTAGGAGCAACTTGTATACACTCCTTTCACGAGCTTGCCTTTAACTCTACGTATCAGGGGTCCTTCACAGTTTTACTTACCGATCCAATTAAATCTGGTCAACAATCAAAAGCTGGCATCTCTCCATCACCTTTAGGTGGCATGAGCTTTGAATCGTTAGCTCTTAATAATATAGAACAAGATCTTCCCTCACTTTTTGCTCTTTTAAAAAGTCCAATACTTTTAAAGCCAGTGGCAGAGAAACACAATATCAGTCCTGGAAGCCTATCAAGTAGAATTTCTCTCGCGCCAGGAAGTTCTTCCTTAAGAAGAGTTAACACTGGGGTAATGATAGTTTCCGTTGTAGGGAAGGACACCAAGGAAACATACAATATCCTTGATAGTTTAAGTGAGCATTATCTTGATGTTGCTAGATCTCAACGTCAACAGAAGCTATCCTCTGGAATTGAATTCCTTGAGAAGCAAGAACCATCACTTTCATCTAGAACAATAAAATTACAAGAAGCTTTAGAAGAGTTCAGAATAAAAAATAACCTTATAGAGCCTAATAGGGAAGGCGTATTGATTAAGGGTAGCTTGATTCAGATTGAAAACTCTATTAAAGATTTAAATTCTCGAAAAAACAGGCTTATAAAAGCAAGAGAAGAGATTAAAGAAGGCTTAATCAATACTTATGGTTTTGAGGAAATAATAATCTTAAACTCTACTTCAGGTGAAAAGTTTCTAGCTGTAAATAACCCTAGTAAAGAGATTATGGTTGAATTCAAAGAGCTTGAAAATGAAATTGCAATCGCCAAATTAAAATTTAAGCCTAATTCGAGGATACTTAAAAGTTTAGAATCTAAGAAGAAAGCTATCATTCCTTTACTTAAAGAAAGTCAATTAGAAGCAGCGGACTTGGCTATTAATATTACTGACGAAGCAATTAAAGATGCAGAAGAGCAAAAGGAAAAAGTCAATAAAAAATATAAAGTAAACCCTACTCTAATTAAAGAGTATAATAGATTAATAGCAAAGCTAGAAATAGCTCAGAAAAATTTAATATCCTTAGTAGTAACTAAAGAAAATTTTCAATTGCAGATGGCTCAAGGAAATATTCCATGGAGAATGCTTACGCCTGTAAGCGTTAGTAATAAGCCAATTAGTCCTAACTTACCCCTAAATATTACTTATGGAGCATTTTTGGGATTATTTGTTGGTACAGGAATTGCTTTAATTCGTGATCTTTCTGATAACGTATTTCATCATCCTGGAGAAATAGAACCAACATTAAGATTGCCCTTACTCGGTCATATACCCTATGTAACTGGTTTTGAAAATGTTAGAGAGAGCAAGCAGAGCATTATAGAAGAACTTAAAGTTCTTAAGGAAAAAGAATCTGATTCAAATGAGACTAAAAAGAAAAAAAGGTATGAAAGATTTTTCTATCAAGAAGCATTCAGGAATATATATACATCCTTGAAATTTATTAATACTGAAAAGAAAGTGGAAACTATTGCACTAACAAGTTCTTTACCTTCGGAGGGTAAATCATTAACAAATGTTCTATTGGCTAAGACTATATCTGACATGGACCTTAACGTGCTTTTAATAGATGCGGATTTAAGAAAACCACAATTACATTATCGCTTAGGTCTTAACAATATAATTGGCTTATCAAATATTCTTACTGATCCTCAGCTGAGCCTTGATGATGTAATTCAAGATGTTCCTCAACATTCAAATTGGAATATTATAACTGCAGGGACTAGACCACCTGACCCAACAAGACTTCTTAGTTCTCAAAAAATGAAAGCATTTGTCCAAGAGATTTCTCAAAAAAAGAATTATGATTTAGTTATTTTTGACACTCCTCCTATATTAGGGCTTGCAGATGCAGCGCTGATTGCAGAGTACTGTGATGGATTAATTCTACTTGTTTCCTTAGAGAGGGTAAATCGAGATCTACCAGCTGAATCTATCAAGCGTATAGCTAAGAGTGGAGTTCCTTTGTACGGTATTATCTCAAATAGTGTTTCTTCAGACAGAGTTAATTCAAGCAATGCATATGGAGCATATGGCGAGGCTTATTCTGCCTATAGTTACTATGCTTCAGACGAAGACGCAAATGAAGAAGCACAAAATAATAAAAATATTGATGCTAAAGGTACCTATAACATCTTTGATAAAATAAAAAGCAATAAGAAATTTAGAAAGCTCCAAAAAAGAGTTAGAGATTTGATAAAATGGATAGATACTTAAAGGGTATAAATCATCATATATTTATAATAAGATGGAAAAATATCACAACAACTCATTTACTATAGATTGGGTTCTTGTTGGTGAGCTTGCAGTTGGTCCAGCTCCTAGGCGTGAAAAACATTTAGAGAAGCTTGAAAAATTAGGCATTAAAGTAATCCTAAGTTTATGTTCTGAAGATGAATCTCACACCTTGGAAAATATCTCATCAAGATTCGTCTTTAAACGATCATTGTTACCAGATCATAGTTACGGCAGGGTTCCTACACTTGAAGAACTAAGAAATACTCTTGATACACTTATTTCAGTAAAAAAACTAGGGCCTGTATTTGTTCATTGTTTCGCTGGAGTAGAAAGATCACCTTTAGTTTGCATTTCTTACCTTGTAAAGGAGCGCAAAATCCCCTTAGATAAAGCTCTTGACTATTTGATGGAGGTTCATCCTGGAACTAATCCATTATCAAGTCAATTGAATATGATTAAGCTAATATAGTTTAACATTTTAACAGATATTAATTAAAATGTTATATCTATTAAGCAAGTTATTACCACTAATTGTTTTACCATTAGGATTTTCGATACTTCTTCTATTTAGTCAACTTTTACGAAAATGGAATTGGTTATTATTTAGCTCTCTAAGTATTCTTTCTACGTTCAGTCTAGGTATAGTTTCAAATGCTATTTGGGTAATGGTTGAATCCCCATGGCAAAGGATAAGTTCAACTAAAGTTAGAGCTGCTAATGCAATAGTAGTACTGAGTGGTGGGAATGCTTCCTACAAGGGTCCTGATAGAATTCTTGAATGGTCAGATCCAGATAGATTTTTTGCTGGGATACAACTTTATAAGTCTAAAAAAGCATCTAAAATAATTTTCACGTCTGAAAGAGTTGACACGGATCTCTATTCAAGTCAAATATATACAAGGAAAGCATTAGACATGGGCATTCCTTCTGCAAGTATTATTAGCACTAAAGAAGTCAGAAATACTGCTGATGAAGCTTATGAAGTTAAAAAGATTCTTTATAACTTAAAGCCTAGGAAAAATAAAAGTATTATATTAGTAACTAGTGCCTTTCATATGAATAGAGCAAAAAATATTTTTGAAAATCAAGGAGTAAAAGTTATACCTTACCCTGTTGATTTTAGGTCTAATATATATATGGCTAGAAGTACATTTAATCCATATAACTGGATACCACATGCAAATAACCTGTCAAAGAGTTCAGCAGGAATTAGAGAAATTTTAGGCCGAGCTGTATATAAAGTAAAATATATGTATGCTAGAACTTTAGATTAAATTAATGATTGTTTTTCTACTTGAGCGACATTGTCATATAGATATTTTCTTAAAGAAAATCCCTTTTTTTGCAAAAGCAAATCAAATACTTGAATCAGGATGATTTATATCGTCTAATCCTAAAGTTTTAAAGAAGCTTTAGATCTCGCTTGATACATTTAAAGCTTGCTCTGAATCATGCATCCATTGAGGGATTGCGACTTTCCGTGCAACTAGATTGGGCCCAGCACCCACTAGCAATAAACATATAAAACCTTGGGAATTAATAGTTAGTTCTAAACAAAAAATATTGAGAAATAATCATTAAATATTTACCTGGATTCTTCAGTTATATGATCCTTCTGAGTAAATATCTTCGTTTAATTAGCAATTAGATTATAATTGCATTCAATCCTAGATTAGTCAAAACTTTTGCTGCGTACCTCAAAATAAGATCCTTATTTATTGCAAACTTCTTTAAGAGAAAGGATTATTTGCTTCCACCCTTTCGCGGATGACATTAAAAAATCAACATATTAGTTTGATTATCTGTACTCGACTCAAGGGGTAAAAAAACGAAGTTTCAAAGTTATTTTGCTCAGAATTTCCTCCAAGAGAAGGCTCAATTAAACCTTTCCCCGCATAGGATTTGATAATTAAAATGAGAGCATCCTGCGCACAAAATGGCAATATCATATTCTTTACCTACCGCCGCAAATCCCGCCAAATCTATTGATGAAGCTGAGAAATCTTAATGGAGCCAAGCGGGCTCGAACCGCTGACCCCCTGCATGCCATGCAGGTGCTCTACCAGCTGAGCTATGGCCCCATGTGTAGATTTGACAGTCATATCAAGCATTTAAAGAGATTCTGTTAAAACCCAATAGTTGCCTGACAACGCTTAATATAGCAAATCCCGCCTGTTATCACGCCACCGGCACTCAGAGATTAGATGGGTTCTAGATAATATTTCACAAATATAATACACAATACTATCTAACTTTTGAATGTAATTTTTTGCAAATGCGAAACCAGCTTTAACCTCTTTCTACAATTGGTACTCGAGATGAAGAATAATCATCCTAATTTATTTTTATATTGAAATTAATTTTTAATCCACTAAAAAACTATAATTACCAAATCAATATTCATTTTTAAATAAATAAATAATAATCGGAAATTTAAAAACTTTTTAGACCTAATATATTTTGACTAATAATCAACCACTATTCTAAGTATATAATTATTTTGGGAAAGAGGTAAATCTAATAAACTTGGGCAGTATTTTATGGAATGCAGTAAAAATATAATTAATTACATAACAAAATCACGATAATTAGCTACAGTATGTTTGATGCCTTCTTCTATTTCAATTGAATTCTTCCAACCCAATTCTTTAAGTCTATCTACATTCAATTGTTTTTTAGGTGTTCCATCTGGTTTACTTTTATCCCAAAATATTTCACCTTTAAAACCAGTTAATTTAGAAATTTTTTCAGATAATTCTTTAATTGATATATCTAAACCAGTTCCAACATTTAAAAAAGTTAAAGGTTTACCAAATTTATTCACTGGGGCGTCTCTAGAGCTTGGGTCCCAATTCTCAAGAGCAAATACTGCTGCATTTCCAAGATCATTAACATGCAGAAATTCCCTCAATGGAGAGCCTGAACCCCAGCAAGTTACAGAAGGAGAAGAATTCTTAACTGCTTCACAAAATTTCCTGATCAAAGATGCCATAACATGACTTTGGGTTGGGTGATAATTATCACCTGGGCCATAAAGATTGGTTGGCATCAACGAAATAGCATCAAAGCCATGCTGAATTCTTAAAGCTTGGCAGAGTTTTATTCCAGCAATTTTTGAGATTGCGTAGAACTCATTTGTAGTTTCAAGAGCACCTTCGAGTAGTGCTTCTTCTGTTATAGGTTGTTTAGCAAACTTAGGATAAATACAGCTACTGCCCAAGAAAAGTAATCTTTTTACTCCAAAACGCCAAGCTGATTCAATCACATTTGTTTGGATCTTAATGTTATCAAGAATGAAACTTGCAGGCTGAGTGGAATTAGCAATTATTCCTCCAACTTTTGCTGCAGCAAGTATTACTACCGTGGGCTTATTTAATTTAAACCAACTCTCTACTGAATCTATATCTTCTAAATCGAGATCCTTTCTTGTTGGGATTAGAAGACTCCCTCCATTAATCTCTTTACCATATCCAGCTTTTTTAAGCATTTTAAATATAGCACCCCCCGCCATACCACTTGCACCAGCTATGAATATCTTTTCGCTTAACAAAATTTTCTTTGTCATAAAAAATTATGGTTCTTATAAAATATCTTATAAATTTAATGGAGGTGATTCCAATGCGCCCGATATTTTGAACCCTTGTTTTTTTAATATCGCTTCTTTTAGAGCTTCTTCTTTATCATTGGATATCATTTCTGTTATTAATTCTTCAAGTGTTGTTTCAGGAAACCAACCTAGTTTCTCAGAGGCTTTAAGTGGCGACCCAAGAAGCTGCTCAACTTCAGTAGGGCGAAAATATCTAGGGTCTATTCTTATTACTATTTCTTTTGTATCTGGACGAATACCAACTTCTTCTAGTCCATTCCCTTCCCAAATAATGGAAGGACCTTTTGGCTCCATTCTCCAGTCAAGTTTTTCTGCACAGATTTCTATAAATCTTCGAACAGTTTCCATTCTTCCAGTTGCTATGACAAAATCATCAGGTTTTTCTTGCTGAAGCATTAGCCATTGCATCGCAACATAATCTTTTGCATGGCCCCAATCTCTCTTGGCATCAAGATTACCCATATAGAGGCAAGAATCTAAACCGGCATCAATTCTGGTAAGACCGCGAGTAATCTTTCTTGTCACAAATGTTTCTCCTCTTCTTGGACTTTCATGATTGAAAAGGATTCCATTACAGGCATATATCCCATAAGCTTCTCGATAGTTAATTGTTATCCAATAAGCATATAATTTAGCAACACCATAAGGACTCCTTGGGTAAAAAGGTGTGCTTTCAGTTTGAGGGGTCTCTTGTATCTTGCCGTAAAGTTCACTTGTACTTGCCTGATATATTTTGGTTTTCTTCTTAAGGCCCAGAATTCTTACTGCCTCAAGAATCCTTAAAGTTCCGAGAGCATCGCAATTTGCTGTATATTCTGGCGTCTCAAAACTTACAGCCACATGGCTTTGAGCTCCCAAGTTATAAATTTCGTCTGGTTGGACGAATTGAATCATGCGAATAAGATTAGTACTATCTGTAAGATCACCATAATGAAGAATTAATTTTGGGTTATCTTCATGAGGGTCCTGATATAGATGGTCAATCCTGCAGGTATTTAGACTACTGGCTCTTCTTTTAAGTCCATGCACTTCATATCCTTTTTTTAAAAGAAACTCTGCAAGATAGCTTCCATCTTGTCCAGTAATTCCAGTTATAATAGCTTTTTTTACCATATTATATTTTAACCTAATAGAGCTAAAGTGAAAACATAATTACTTATATTCTAATAATTGGTTTAAGGGAAGCTCTCCTCTCTATAATTAACTTCTTAAAGAAACCTGAGCCTCATAATCGATGAGAAGGAAACAATGAGCTCGATTTTAATTACTGGCGGAGCCGGATTTATTGGTAGCCACACATGTCTCCAACTTTTAGAAGAAGGTCATTATCTGTATATAATAGATTCTTTTGTTAATAGTTCTCCCCAAATAGTAGAAAGAATTGAAAGGTTATTCTCAAAAGGCCACGAAAAGTTTGAAGAACAATTTAACCTGATAGGAGGTGATATAAGAGACAAGATTTTAATTGAAAATATATTCAAAAGTTCCATTGAAAATAAGCACGCAATAGAAGCTGTTATTCACTTTGCTGGTTTAAAATCAGTTGAAGAGTCAACATTAAATCCTTCTCTATATTGGGATGTCAATGTAGGGGGATCAATTAATCTAGTAAAAATTATGGAGAAATATAATTGTAGAACTATAGTTTTTAGTAGTAGTGCAACTGTTTATAGTACTGATAATAAGTGCCCTCTATCCGAAGATTCTCAAATCAAGCCGTCTAACACTTATGGGCAAACAAAGGTAACTGTTGAAAATCTATTAATGAGTTTATATAATATTAAAGGTGAGGATTGGAAAATAATAAACTTAAGGTATTTCAATCCAATTGGAGCTCATCCCTCTGGATTGATAGGAGAAAATCCTCGCGGTAAAATTAATAATCTATTTCCATATTTAAACCAGGTTGCATCCGGCCAGAAAAAAGAATTGAGAATTTTTGGTAACGATTGGCCTACAAAAGATGGCACCTGTATTCGTGATTATGTTCATATAATGGATCTTGCAGAGGCTCATTGTTTAGCTCTAAAATACTTGCTCCAAAAAGGCAAATCTGATTTCCTTAGTCTTAATATTTGCACAGGGAAGGGTACTAGTATATTGGAACTAATGAGACACTTTGAAAGTGTCAATTCTTGTAAAATACCATATGTTTTTGTTGATAGGAGACCAGGTGATATTGCAATATCTTTTGCTAGTAATGATCTAACTTCTTCGACTTTAAAATGGAGTCCTAAACGCAATATTTCTGACATGTGTATAGATGGATGGAGATGGCAACAATTGAATCCGAATGGTTTTGAGAAATAAAACTTAAGCTCAATAGTTTTTTTTTATTGATGGAAATTGGTCTTTTAACTCTAATCAGACAAATTATATATTATGTTAGAGAATAAAAAATATTTTATTAAATATTTTGATAAAATTATAATAACATATTAATCCTGATACCCTTTCTAAGCTCTCTTGATCTTAACAACTGTCCTAAGTCTTGAATGCCTGCAGCTGAGCTTAAATATAAATCTACATAAAAATTACTACCTAATACTCTTCTTAGAGATAAGCTGCCATTTGTTTCTGAAAACTTTGATAAGCTAATATTTAGTTCTGGAATTAACTGATATAAGTCTGATATATGTATGTTTGATGAAATACCAAAAGAATATAAAGAACCTAAACCACTTAAAGCCATTTTCGGGTTGAGATTAATAGACAATTTCTTATTTATTTCATAAGTATTAATCCACTCATGGAATAAATAACCTTGCTTATTCTTCTGATTCCTGCCAAGACTTATTCTGGAAGAAAGCCATGTTGAACCTTTTCGCAAAGGACTCATTAAGACAAACTTACCTCCAAGCCTAGTATTATAATTACCATTACTGATATAAGTTTCAGCAAAAGAGTTGTCATCTATAGAAAAAGTATCTTGATTATTAAAAGATCCAAAATTTACCAAATCTAACTGGAAAGAATTAGAAAGTGATTTAGAAATAACTCCAAATAAATTACCTTTGCTATCAATATTTACAGAATAAACTGATTTAGGGCGAGGTGCTATTAGAGCAGATCCAACAGTAAGTCCACTAAAACTCAATTGAGTTTGGCGAGCAGAAAGTTTAGCTTGAGGTGAATCTATTGCAAAAGGCTTATAACTTAATCCAGCAAAATATAGCACTTTGTTTGCTGAAGGAATGGTTAAAATAGAAGTAGAAGGTGTTGCGCCAAAACTATTAGTAATTCTTCCTTCTATACCTATTTTAGGATTCAAATCATAGTTAATGCCAAAATTATAAATTGCAACTTTATTAAAATACTTCTCGGAATTAAATGAATTATCACCTGGTCCAAAAGGCATCACAATAGATCCAGAATAAGTAAGGTCTTGTTTTGCTTTCCACGACAGTCCTGAACCTAAGTAGAGATTATTTCCATAAAAGTTATCCTGATTACTAACGTCTCCTATTCTTTTAGGCAAGAATGATCCTCCTACCAAAAAATGTAAATCTAATTTGTCATTAATTTCCCTAGAAATAGGAACTTTAAGAGAACCTATAAGGTTTCTACTTGAAAGACCTACTTCCCTGGAATCAAATATATTTCCATTGACACCATCACCGTTCCTAATGAACCATGACTCCAAAGAGAGCAATCCAGAAGCAGACCACTTACCTAAATCAAATAGTTTCCTCTTTATTGAGGTTCCATAAACTTCCCAATAGTTAGGGATGGTTTTATCCCCTGAAATATATGAATATAAAGTATCATCAGAAACTGAATAAAAAGCTGAAAGTTGAGTATTCTCATTTAATCCATAATCAAACAAGTATGCATAGTTCTGATTACCTGAACCCCCTGCCGCACCACCCGAACCAAAGGAAGATAAAGAGTAAATTAAATGCGATGTTTCTGATTCAGATAGATGTTTGCTCGTAGGAAAAGCAGTCCCAATACTTAATGGATTAATGAAATCAGAGCTTTCTGGTTGAATTAAATTTAGAACTTCTTTTAATTCTTCAAAAGAGGTAGGCTTCTTCTTTACATTATTCAACTTTTCTGTTTCTAAAAAATCTTCACCACTATTATTTCCTAATAGCTCCCATTTAATTTCTCCTTCATTAATGCTTACTGAAGGGAAAGTTTTCTCCCAGATTATTTTAGTTTCAGCTAAAGAGAAAGACGGCAGGAAAATTGACAGGGATATAAGAAGATGCCTTACATCTGATCTATTCATAGTTATACATAATTTCTTTTATATTTACGCTCTTCTCCAAACTGCTAATAATTTACCTTGAATTTGAACTAACTCAGATTCTATTTCAATAGGTTCATAGGCTTCATTAGCAGCTTCAAGTCTTACCAAAGAGCCTTTTCGATAGAAGTGCTTCAAAGTTGTTCCTGAACCAGGAACTAAAGCACTTACTACAGCTCCATTTACAATGCTTTGAGGTTCTTTCACTGGTTCCATCAAAACAACATCTCCGTCAGCAATATAGGAATCTACCATTGAATCTCCATTAACAGTTAAAGCAAATAAACCTCTTGTTTTTAAGACTGAATCCATATCAAGGTTTTCCTGTACATCATCGAAAGTTTCAACCAAGCCACCAGCTGCAACGGCACCAAGCAAAGGAATGCCAGAAGCAATGTTATCTATGAGCTGCAAAGTTCTTGCCTGTCCCTCTTCCCAAGTTATCCAACCTTTTTCTTGAAGATGCTTTAGTCTGCTTTGAATTGGCGCTGGAGAACGAAGCCCCATAGCATGCATCATCTGTCTGATAGAAGGGCTGTGATGATGAGTCACTATGTAATCTGAAAGCCAATCAAAAAGCTCTTGCTGAGCTGGTGTTAATTGTTCTCCTTCCATTTAGAAAAAAAATTTCCATTTATCCTCTAATACATATGTACCTCATGAAGTAACTAAAGGCAAGCTTCAAAGGCCACCAAGCAAAGCAGTCAAAAGAGCCTGCTGGGTATGCAAGCGATTTTCTGCTTGGTCGAAGACTCGACTGTATTTACTTTCAATTACATGATCAGTTATTTCTTCTTCTCTGTGAGCAGGGAGACAATGAAGAACAATCGCCTTAGAATCGGCTTTCTCAAGCAAATTAGTATCCAAAGTAAAACCTTTGAAAGCATCTACCCTTTTCAAGTGTTCTTGTTCTTGTCCCATGGATGCCCAAACATCCGTATAAATTACATTTGATTCTGAAACTGCTTCATAAGGGTCATTGAATATCTCAATACTAGATTTCAATTGAGATAAGCTTCTTGCCTTCTCAACAAATGAATGATTTGGTTCGAAGCCCTTAGGACAAGCCAACCTGATATTCACACTCAATAGAGAGCCTAATAATATCAATGAATTGGCAACATTATTTCCATCACCAATGTAGGAAAGAGTTACTCCTTGAAGGCTCCCAAATTCTTCTTGAATAGTGAAAAAATCGGCCAAAGCCTGACAAGGATGCTCTAAATCTGTAAGAGCATTGATGATCGGTATAGAAGACCATTTTGAATATTCAAGTAACTCTTCATTACCAAAAGTCCTAATTGCCAATGCATCGCAATAACGACTTAAAACTCTCGCAGTATCTTTTATGGGTTCTCCTCTTCCTAGTTGAGTGGCTTGACTGCTTAAATCAATTGTTTGAGCTCCCAATCTAGCCATTGCAACCTGAAAACTTACCCTAGTTCTGGTAGATGCCTTGCTAAAAACAAGTCCTAACACGCGATTACCAAGATCTATCCTGCGCAAATTATTCTTAAATTGGAAAGAAAGCTCAAACAAAGATTTAATTTGCTCAAGATTAAGGTCAGAACAAGAAAGAAAGTTTTCCCCTTTTAGAACAGAAAGATCTTTAGATAAAGATTGAGAAGATTCACCCATAAGAATTACTATAATTTTACCTTTATCAAGGTTCCATATCTTTTAGAAATAAAAAGAACAAATCATCATGGCAGTACTGTTTCAGCCAGTAATCCTTTCAAATCATCTCCTTCAATTACCTCTTTTTCAAGAATCTTTTGAGAGATACTTTCTAATAACGGCAAATTTTTTCTAAGAATACTAAGAGCACTTTCATGAGCCTCATCAACAAGACTTCTTACTTCCTTATCAATAGCCTGAGCAGTTGCGTCACTAACAACTCTTCGAGGGTTATTATTTCCTCCAAGGAATTGACCTCCTCCCTGCTTGTCATAAGCCAATGGGCCTAAAATATCACTCATTCCAAAAGTTCCAACCATTTGTTCTGCAATGTCAGTTGCACGCTGCAAATCATTTGAAGCGCCAGTAGTCACCTTACCAAAGACAATTTCCTCGGCTGATCTTCCTCCCAATAAAGTAGCAATTTGCCCCTTGAGTTCGTCTTTTGAATTTAGAAACCTTTCTTCTGTAGGTAATTGCAATGTATAACCAAGTGCACTCATTCCTCTAGGGACAATAGAAATTTTTGCAACTTTGCTGCCACCTGGCATTAAATGACCAACAATTGCGTGTCCTACTTCGTGATAAGCGACTACTTTCTTTTCATCGTCTTGCAAAACTCTGCTTTTCTTCTCTAAGCCAGCAACAACTCTCTCTATTGCTTCATTTAAATCTTGCTGCTCTACAGAAGTTCTTTTAGCTCTAGCAGCTAATAAAGCGGCTTCATTAACCATATTTGCCAAATCAGCACCAGCAAAACCACTCGTTGCTTGAGCAATTGAATCCAGGTCAATTTTCTCAGCTAATTTAATCTTTTTTGTATAGATATCGAGAATAGTTTTCCTTCCTGATAAATCCGGTCGATCAACTAAAACTTGCCTGTCAAACCTTCCAGGTCTTAATAATGCTGCATCAAGAACTTCGGGTTGGTTGGTTGCAGCTAAAACAATTACTGGCTTATCGGCAGAAGCAAATCCATCCATTTCAGTAAGTAATTGATTAAGAGTTTGCTCTCTTTCATCATTACCTCCAACAACCCCCATAGATCCTGATCTACTTTTACCAATTGCATCTAATTCATCAATGAATATTATGCATGGTGCTTTTTTCTTGGCTTGTTCAAACAAGTCTCTCACTCTTGCCGCACCTGCTCCAACAAATAATTCTACAAACTCAGAGCCAGAGATAATGAAGAAAGGAACTTCAGCCTCGCCTGCCACGGCCTTTGAAAGCAATGTTTTTCCAGTCCCTGGAGGACCAACTAATAGAACACCTTTTGGTATGCGCGCACCAATATCAGAATATCTCTGAGGCCTTTTAAGAAAATCAACTATTTCAGTTAATTCGTCTTTGGCCTCATCAACTCCAGCAACGTCATCAAAAGTAACTCTAGACTCTTCATCTGGAACATAAACTTTTGCCTTGCTTTTAGTAAAACTCAAAGCTCCTTGAGCTCCTCCACCTCCCATACTTCTTCGAGCAAAAAATTGAAGAACCAATATAAAGATCAAAGGAGGGACAACCCAACTCAGAATAGTTGTAAATATATTTGGTTTTTTAGGAGGGGCAGCAGCAAATTCAACACCTTTATTTTCTAACCGCTGCGGCAAATCCATATCAAAAATTGGAGTTGTAGCCAAAACTGAAGGAGCTCCCTCAGTAGGAGATGAAAGCTCATACCTAATTTGATCCTGTGTAATATATGCCCTCTTTACCTCACCATCATTCACCTGATTTATAAACAATGAATATGGTACTCGTGGGACTTGCATATTTTGGCTTGGGAAAAAGCTGCTAAAAAGCAACAGGGCTCCAAAGCCAATGAGGACAAGGTTTATTACTCCAAAACGGCGATTTGGCTGATTCTCATCTTGACGAATCGGCATAACATCGGAAAGGAAACTAGAATACAAAACTAACAAATATATTTATATCTCATAGCCCCAATTAGGTGTAAGAACCGAACGACTAAAATATGAATTCCTATAAATGATTATCAAAAACCATATTTAAAACAAAATCACCTTCTTTCTTATAAGAGGAAACCTCTTTTAAATTAATAACTTGTTCCATTGATTCAAATCCAAAATCAGCAAGCGGCGTCATTGCAGAAACACCACCTAGGATCTTAGGGGAAAGAAATAAAAGTATCTCCTGAACACAATCCTGCTGAATTGCATGAGTAGCAAGTGAACTTCCGCACTCCCAAAGGACCTGATTGCAACCTTTCTTAGCAAGCATCTCTAATAACTTAGTTGGAGTATTTTCCTTGAGAAGAATCTTCTCGGGTCCATCAGGCAAATCATTTAAAAGACTAGTCTCACTATTAGGGCCATAACAAATCAAAGTGTTTGCTTGATTCGTATCCCAAAGCTGAGAATTAGTTGGGAATTGAAGTGAAGAGCTAAATACAACTCTCAAGGGTTCTTTTTTTGCAATACCTCTGCTAGTTAAAAGGGGATTGTCATTCCTAACAGTTTCTCCTCCCACAATTACTGCATCGCACTTAGAACGAAGATAATGAACATTACGCCTAGAGGCTGAACAACTAATCCATTTACTTGCCCCATTAGGAAGGCCTGTACGTCCATCAAAACTCATGGCCCATTTAAGGATTCCCCATGGCCTGCCTGTTCGGTTACGGAAAACAAATGCTCTGTTAATGAAGCTAGCTTCTTCCTCGAGGACCCCAGAAATAACCTCAAGTCCAGCATTACGTAAAATAGCGACGCCTTTACCTGAGACTCTTGGATCGGGGTCATTCATAGCAATTACAACCCTAGAAATACCAGATTTTAAAATTGCATCTGTACAAGGAGGGGTTCTTCCTTGATGACAACATGGTTCAAGATTGACTAAAAGAGTACCTCCTTTGGATGAAGTACCAGCTTGTGATAGAGCTTCTATCTCGGCATGGGGCTGACCTGCCAGAGAGTGATAGCCTTCTCCTACTAATCTTTGCTTAGAATCTAATATTACCGCCCCAACAAGTGGGTTTGGACTGGTCTCTCCTTCTGCTAGAGACGCTAATTGCAAGACACGATGCATCCATTGCACCCACTTATGTTTTTTTGTCTCACTATCCATTTTCCAAAGAGCTTTGTTTTATTGACCTCCATTCATTTACCAAGTAAGGCGGGATAGGCAACTCACTAATACCTCCATCTAGAGACAACCTCAATGCTCGATTGTTTTTTAAATCTTTCAGCAAAGGATCCAATAAAAACTCTGCAGCTGCGTCACGGTTATCATTAGATAATTCAGGGTTTTTTAAAGTAATATCTTCAAGGTCCCAGATTTTCAAACCTGCTTCAATATGTAATTTAGTTGGATGATCTAATCTTAGGCTTCCATTAAAACCAACAATACGTAAAACGATTGTATCCTGACTTCCCTCATTGGGATAAACAATGATTTCCCAATTTTGATCATCAAGATCTCTTAAGCTTTCTAAGCTTCTTTGAAATGGGACTCCTTTACTGCTATCAAAAAAATCTAGCTTTGCTTGGAGTGAAGAGGGGCAAGTAAATATACAAGAAATTGATATCAATATAGACATAATCAAATATTTTAGATTATGTCCACAAAATCGTTCAATCACTCTGAATGACCTCCGAGTCAAGCATGGCATCTAAAGTTATTGAAGTATTAACTAATGATTGATACTTCGCTAAGACACGACGGTTCCTATCCATCCATTTCCCAGGATCAGTTCCATGCCTTCCATTAAAATCAAAACTTGGTCCTTCCGAGTCCATTAATTCCAAATCATCTTGTTGTTTAATAAGAGCAATCAAAAGTTCATGTTGACGCTGACGTCTGTGATGGTCTTTGGTTACTTTAATAGTGGGCTTTTCCAATGAACTCCTCAAGAAGCTACAAGAATCTAATCAATCATCTTAATTAAAACTATTTTTAATATGGAGGGAAACAATCAAGTAAAAATCAAAAGAGAACTTCCGATCCATATAATTGGCATTTCAGCCTCAGGTATTTCAGGTCTCTCACTGCCAATACAAAAAATTATTCAGTCAGCAAAGAAATTATCTGCTCCCAAAAGAGTCTTAAGCAACTTAAAGGAGTGGTGGAATGATCAAAATTCAAAGTATCCATTTCCTGATTACTTTGAGAGTGATAAACCCAGTAAATTAATTAATTGGCTAAAAAAGCAAGATCAACAAATTGTTGTATTAGCCAGCGGAGACCCCCTCTGGTTTGGTATCGGGAGAATCCTATTAAGTAATTTCCCTTCAGATAGGCTTATTTTTCATCCTTCTCCTACATCTTTACAATTAGCATTCTCAAAGTTAGCAAGGCCGTGGCAAGACGCTAATTGGATTAGCCTTCATGGCAGAGACCCAAGTCCCCTCCTTAAACTTTTACAAAAAAAGCCTGAGACTATTGGAATCCTTACTGATCCAAATAAAGGAGGAGCTAAAGAAGTAATAGAAATACTTTGTGCATCACAACTAGATAACATTTATCAATTTTGGATTTGTGAAAGGCTTGGACATGAAAAAGAGAGGATATTTCAAATTTCTCACAAAGAAGAAGTCTTACCAACATTAGATCCTCTTCATCTAGTTGTTCTAATTAAAAAAAAACCAACGGAAGATACGAATTTGGATATACCTCTCTTTGGGATTGAAGACAGTTTTTATTTAACACATAATGATCGTCCAAGTCTAATAACAAAAAGAGAAGTACGCATACAACTTCTAGCAGATCTTGAACTTCCTCAAACTGGAGTCATCTGGGATATTGGAGCAGGTTCAGGAACTATTGGACTAGAAGCATTAAGGATCAGGCCGAAGCTAGAACTTCTTTCCGTTGAGAAACGTTTAGGAGGGAAGGAATTAATTCAAGCCAATGCAAAACGCCTATCAGTTTCGCCAAGCAAAGTAATGGAAGCAGAAGCATTATCTCTCTTAAAAGAAGGTGGAATACCTCAAAATCTTTCTAAACCACATCGAGTAATAATTGGTGGCGGAAGTGCAAATAAAACAGATCTTATAGATGCAGTGCTTAATAGAATCTTGCCTGGTGGAATTATTGTAATTCCATTGGCAACATTAGAAAGCCTTGAAAGATTTTTATTAATGCTCAAATCAAAAGGCTGTGAATCAAAAATTAGTCAACACCAAAACTTCCGAGGAGTGCCACTTAGTCAAGGCACGAGACTTCAACCAACTAACCCTGTTTTTATTGTTAAAGGGAAATTAAAATAACAAGCTTATCTCCCAAAATCTAATTTTTTTCTGGCTTGGCAATATGAGGTAAGCCCCAGCCCAATTTATTTCGAAGTACTTGAAAAAACTCATGATCCGCTAAACGAACAAACCTTACAGGATGACTACTTTTTCTAATAAGAACTCTATCTTCTGGCCAGACATAACACCCTGCCGTTCCATCTACCACCATCATTAGCCTTTCGGGCGTAGCCGGGAAAACTGTTACAGGTTCCAAATCACTAAAGACCAGTGCTCTGGATGCTAAGGAGTGCGGAGCGATAGGAGTTAATTGAAGCACTGGGCAATCTGGTGTAATTACAGGTCCACCTGCACTTAAAGAATATGCGGTAGAACCAGTAGGGGTAGAAAGAATTACTCCATCTGCAGAGATGTCTACAGGGGCATGTCTCCCGATTGATATTTCAAAATGGCACATGCTTGTAAGAGGCTCTCTATGCAATGCCATCTCATTTAGGCAAAGGGCCTCCCATCGCCTTTGCTCTCCTCTAAAAACACTTACAACAAGACTTGTCCTTTCTTCAATATCCCAATTTGTTGTTAAAGCCTTCTCAAGCGCATTATCAAGATCAGGCAAATAAGTTTCTGATAGAAAGCCTAAATGACCGGTATTTATTGTAAGAATCGGTATGCCAATTGGTGCAGTTTGACGAGCAGCAGAAAGGACTGTTCCATCACCGCCCAAAACAATGGCTAATTTCAAAGAAGGTTCAAAACCTTCTGGCACACAAGCGTTATAGCCAAGGGTTCTCATATGTTGATCAGGATTAGCAAATCCAACCATCCCTCCAGAACTACTAGCCCTTACAACTTCATATCCTGACTTCTCAAACCTATCTTGAATATGAAGAGCTGTCTCTAAAGAAAGCTCCTTCCCATCATTAAAAATCAGTCCTATTTTAGGCACTGATAAAAACAAGCAACAACTTAATCACTTTAGGGGAAATTTATTTTTAAAATGAGTCTGGCTAACTTTTGAATTTTAACATCTAAAACTGCTCTAAGAATCGAAGATCACTTGTATAAAACCTTCTAATATCGTCAATTCCATGTTGAACCATACAGAAACGTTCTACTCCTAGTCCAGCTGCAAATCCAGTCCATATATCAGGATCAATTCCCAATCCTTCTAAAACAGCCGGATCAACCATTCCACATCCCATGACTTCAAGCCACTTACCTTTCCATTGAACATCAACCTCAACAGAAGGCTCTGTAAATGGAAAATAACTTGCTCTAAATCGAATAGGCAAGTCACCAAAGAAAGTTTTTAAAAAAGCCATAACAGTTCCCCGAAGATGGCTGAAATCCAGTCCCTTATCAATTGCCAAAACTTCAACTTGATGAAAAACAGGAGAATGAGTTGCGTCAACGGCATCTCTTCTATAAACCCTTCCTGGTGCAACAATCCTTACTGGAGGAGGGGTTTTCTCAAGACATCTAATTTGAACTGGCGAGGTATGCGTTCTAAGGAGTAAATCATTATCTAAATAAAAAGTATCCTGCATATCTCTTGCAGGGTGATTTTCTGGAATATTTAAAGCCTCAAAGTTATAAAAGTCATTTTCAATTTCAGGGCCCTCATGAACCTCATAACCAAGTCCGCAAAAGATATCTACAATCTGTTCAGTTGTTGATATTAAAGGGTGCCTATGGCCAAAGGGCCTCCCAGCAGAAGGGGCAGTGACATCAAGTTTTTCTCTAGCAATTAATTCAACTAAAGCTTTTTCCTTTAACTTGCTAATCCTTTCTGAAATTAGTGATTGAAGTTGATTTTTTAGCAAGTTTGCCCTTTGACCAATAATTGGTCGCTCAGCGCTATTCAAAGCTCCCATTGAACCAAGAATCTTCGACAAATGGCCTTTTTTGCCAAGAAACTCTATTCTCAGTTTTTCGAGGTCTTCCTTATCCTCTGCAAGAGTAATATTATTAGCAGCCTCTTTCTCCAACCTCTCAAGGTCATCATTTATTTGCTTAAGAGAAACTTTATTACTCACAAGAAAAAGACATTCCATTTAATTTTAAACAGCCATGGGTACTAATTTAAAAAAGAGACTGCAGCAACAATGAAACCTTTGAGAATTTTAATCAGTAATGATGATGGTGTTTTTGCTGAAGGGATAAGAACTCTTGCAATTGCAGCAGCAAGAAGGGGACATGAAGTTACCGTTGTTTGTCCAGATCAAGAACGCTCTGCAACAGGCCATGGACTTACTTTGCAGGCCCCAATAAGAGCAGAAAGAGCAGATGGACTTTTTGATGAAGGCATCAAAGCATGGGGATGCAATGGAACACCTGCAGACTGCATCAAACTTGCCTTAAATGAACTTCTTAAAGAAAGACCAGACTTAATACTTTCTGGCATAAATCATGGTCCCAATCTTGGTACAGATATTTTCTGCTCTGGGACAGTTGCTGCTGCTCTTGAAGGGACTCTTGAAAATATTCCTTCATTAGCAGTAAGCATAGCCAGCTTTCAATGGAAGAAATTTAATACTGCTGGAGAAATAGCATTAAATATTGCTGAAGATGCGTTGTCTAGAAACTGGCCTAATAAATTGCTTCTCAATCTCAATATTCCACCATGTAATGCAAGAGAAATGGGGGAAATTAAATGGACTCGACTTTCAATTAGGCAATATGAGGAGCAATTCAGCAAACGTGAAGATCCAAGAGGGAATACCTATTATTGGATGGCTGGAGAAGCAGTTAAAGATCTTCAATCAGCAGGTGACGGTCCAATTGAATGGCCTAGTGATGTTTCCCAAATTGAAACGAAATCACCATCATTAACTCCTATACAACCGGATTTGTTTTGGAGAGGAAATATTGCCAATCTTCCAAAGTTAAATTTTAACCATCACCTTGAACGATAAATTCTTTGAAGCAGCCAAAGAGAAAAAATCAACCCAATTAAATGTGCAAACAAAACTTGCGTATTACTTAAGACCGAAAGCATTTCGAGGGATGTAATAGGATAATTTTCCATTGATCTCATCCCTGCCCCAATAGAGATGCCAGGAGCTTGCATCGATGCCTGTACAAAAAGAGCCCCTGCTAATGATTGATAACCAACCGAAGAAAAAACTAATCCCAACAAATCCACTATCAGCCCCCTCTTTAATAAACGGGCCGTCTCACCTCTACTAGGACGCGCAGGGCTATTAATTGCTCTTCCAGTAAGTACTATTAACCAACCCTGCCAAAGGCTGTATAACAATAAAATAAAAGCCAAACTGGTTAGAGACAATCCCGGTCCTAGCCCTAAAGCTCTTTCGGAGTTTCTAGCTAAACTGCTACCTACATTGTTAAAAAGCAAAACGCCTACCACCACAACTCCAAGTACTGTTTGGATCCAAAAACGTATCCAACCAATACGTCTCAGGCCTAAGGCAAGTAAAGGAAAATCAGGCTGGTCAGCCATCAAAGTTAATGCGGTATTAATTCAAACTTGCCACCAAATCATAAAAATTGCACGTTCATCTTGATATCAGTCTGCTCCCCTCTTCAAGCTCATCTTCCTACAGCTTTAGCTCTTGGAAGCTTTGATGGTCTTCATGCAGGACATAGAAGCGTTATAGAGACAATAACAATCAGTAGCCTTGGCATTCCAACAGTTGTAAGCTTTTGGCCTCACCCTAGAGAAGTGCTTTTTGGTGAAACCAGACTTCGTCTTGATCTTCCTTCTGAGAAAGCTGTTTTACTAGAGCCTTTGGGCGTTAAACAGTTAGTTCTAGTGCCATTTGATTTATCATTAGCAGCTTTAAGCGCAAAAGAGTTCTTTGATGAAGTACTAATAAAACAACTCCATGCAAAACATATATCAATAGGAGCAAACTTCAGGTTTGGTAAGAATAGAGAAGGAGATCCTGCAATTTTGTCGAAGCTAGGAAAAGAATCAAATGTCGAAGTTTCTGTAGGAAAAATAATTGAAGATGATCAAGGACGAATGAGCAGTAGTCGAATCCGGTCGGCTCTAAGAGCAGGAGACTTGAAAAGTACAAACATTCTTCTTGGAAGAGAGTATTCATTTCGTGGCTCAGTGGTATCTGGAAAAGGGTTAGGTAAAGAAATAGGTTGGCCTACAGCAAACCTTGAGGTTGACGCAAGGAAACTTTTACCAGGTCCCGGTGTATATGCTGCATTTGCAAAAGAAGCTGATAATGACGTTTTCTTTCCTGCAGTTATGAATCTAGGCCTTCAACCTACAGTAGATCCAAGTGCTCACTCAGCAACAGAAGTCCACTTCATAAATAAAAAATTAAATCTTGAAAAAAAAGATCTAGTGGTTAAACCAATTGAGAGAATAAGAGGGCAGAAAAAATTTGATAATCTTCAAGCTTTAACCAATCAGATCAACTTAGATGCAAAATACGCTCTTTCTATCTTGACTTAAGGATAGGATTAACAAGGCTAAGGATAAGCATTTGTGAGACCCCAAACCACAAAAAAACCAATCCCACCAAGTAAGACAACTCCCCAAATGAGCACATTCGTGCTATCAAAATCAGTTTTTTCCATAAACAGGGGAAGTGAAACCTACTTAACATTGACACGAAAGAGATGAGTTTCACCCATAAGACAAATCAAGATGTGGCTCAGCTAATAGATGCCAATCTCGATAGAGCAAGGGAAGGTCTTCGGGTGATTGAAGATTGGTCTAGATTTGGACTTAATAACAAAGATTTTGTAATCATCCTTAAAGACTGGAGACAGCAGCTTGGGCAACATCACTATGAGTTTTATAAAAAAGCTCGCTCTACAATTAATGACAAAGGAGCAGGATTGAAGCATCCTGCACAATCAAATCGAATTCAGCCAAAAGAAATAGTCGCAGCAAATTTCGCAAGAGTGCAAGAAGCGTTAAGAGTCTTAGAAGAGTTTACTCGCAAAACACATCCAGAACTTTCAACAATATCAGCAGATATTAGATACAAAATTTATGATTTAGAAATAGATATTTTAAAAGCATCTAATAATAAGATAAATCTTGATAAACTTAATAATTGCAAACTTTGCTTAATAACAAAGCCTCATCCAAAGTTACTCAATACTGTTTCCTTAGCTCTAAAAGCAGGAGTAAAAATGATCCAATTTCGATGCAAAGAAGGAACAGATTTAGATAATCTTAGAATAGCAAAAGAAATAGCCTCTCTATGCAAAATCAATGATTCACTCTTCATCGTAAATGACAGAATAGACATTGCAATTGCATCAAAAGCTGATGGGATCCATTTAGGGCAAGAAGATATTCCTATAGAAATTGCGAGAGAGTTAATTGGTCCAGAGAAGATAATTGGACTAAGTGCACATTCTCTTAAACAAATTGAAAGTGCTGAGAAAGAGCCCTGTGATTATTTAGGAGTAGGTCCTATTTACAAAACTCCTTCCAAAAAAGATAAAAAAAGTATTGGCACTGATTCCCTAAAAAAAATCACAAGCCAAATTCATATTCCCTGGTTTGCAATTGGGGGTATAAATAAAATAAACATTTCCGAAGTTAATCGTTTAGGTGCTAAAAAAATAGCATTAATAAATGCGATCATGAATGCTGAGGATCCATACAAAGCAAGCAAAGAACTTTTAGAAAAAATAAAATGAAATTCTTAATCAATGGCGAGATCAAAATTATAAATTTTCAAGAGTCCACTCCAAACCTTGAAGTATTAATAGCTGCTCTTGGCCTAAATCCTAAAATTATAGTGGTTGAATTTAATGGGGTAATCCTAAGTCAACAAAAATGGAAGAACCAACAGGTCAAGAATGAGGACAGATTAGAAATAGTTACAGTTGTTGGTGGAGGATAACCAAACTCTCCTCGGATACAGTGCAACAGGAATGAACCAAGCCTCACGCATATTCTTGGCTTTCAATTGGGCTAATTTCTATAAAAAGCGAAGATACTCCCTTCCAAATCTTAAGCATTCGTGAAATTATTGCCCCGAAAAACCCTTTTTTGAAAATCTTAAGCTTTTCTTCTACTAAAAACTCGCAACATGAGCCAAGTCAGCGGTTTCACACAGTTATGTTACATACAAGTTATTTTTTTTACACGTGTCTGCTTCATCTCAACCTGAGCCTCGCTCAATGAAGTGGGAAAGCAATGGCGAATTAGCTCAACGAGACCTATCAGAGCTTGTGAATCGTTTACTCGATGTGGAATCGCAAACTCATAGCAATGAACTATCTAGATTAGGGATGAAATATGAAGAACACGATTAGTCTTTCCTTCTACTCTTGCTAACTTGATATTTCTATTCCAAATTCAGGAGACTAACTAATATATTTTTGAAAGAAAAACGATCCAAGTCATTAAATTGGGTAAACACTCCTGTTATTTCAGAGGCACTATCTCGCTATCAAGAAGGTACATTGCCTCGTTCAATAACTCTATGGCTTGAAGAGATTTTGGAGTTAGACAAACATTAGAGTCCCTAATTCAAGTATTACTAACGAGACTTGATTTAATAATCCTTAAGGCTGCCATGGCAGCACCATAACCATTGTCAATATTCACCACAAGTAATCCTGGCGCACAACTTGCAAGCATCCCTTGTAAGGCAGCTTTACCTCCCATGCTTACACCATATCCAACTGATACGGGCAAACCAATAACTGGCTGAGGAATTAATCCTGCAATAATTGTTGGAAGAGCTCCTTCCATACCCGCACAAACAATAACAGTTCTAGCTGTTTTAAACTTATCAAGTCTTCCTAATAGTCGCTGCAATCCTGAAACACCAACATCCATCAACATCTCTGCTTTAACACCATGGCAGTTTAATGAGACAACAGCTTCTGCTGCAACATTTAAATCACTTGTTCCCGCAGTTACGATTAAGACCTTTCCCAGTGATTCATTTACGACAAGTGATGGTCCTAATGTTAAGCAAGATGCTTGAGAGTGATACTCGGCTTTTTCAAAAGTCCGTAATAAAGTTTCAGCTTTTTCCTTGCTTACTCTCGTTACAAGTGCAACCTGTGAGGCCGCCTCTAGATCTCTAAGTATCCCAATAATTTGCTCACATGATTTATGTTCCCCCCCATATCGCCTCAACCATTCCTAAGCGTCCTAAACGATCAAGATCTAAAAAAACTTCCTTCTCTATCATTGGGGAAACAACTCGCCTTGAGATTTGATTGGGAAAGGATTAATCCCATTAATACCAGTTAAATCAGTTGCTATTTCCTCAAAGGTCTTCTGCACTTGATCTATTTCCTCCTGAGGAATCGTTTTCCAATAAGAGCGGCTGGCCCAACTAATGAGCAATATTGCTTCTTCTCTTTCAGCATCCCAAAGCAACTGTCTCCCAAGGAACCCTTTTTGCTGTTTTAACCATGGCTCCCAACTTTTTTGTTCAGCAATCAACCAAGCATTTCGATCCTTCTGAGGAACTCCTAGACGAAGATACTCAATAATCGTTTGATTAGAATCGTTCAATTGGGATGAATTAACAGCAAATGCAACTTGAATATTACTCAGAAAAAGAATACCTACAAAGAAAAGTGATGCAAAGAGAAGAATTCCTTTTCTTAAGAACAATGTTGATATAGAAAGCATCATATTCTTTCTAATAAGACCACAGCATGGCTGCTAATTCCCTCTTCTCTTCCTTCAGGTCCAAGTGATTCATTAGTTGTTGCTTTAATACCAATCAATCTAAAGTCTATGCCAATACAGCTGGCAATCTTCTCACGCATCAAGTCAATATGAGGCTTTAATTTAGGTCGTTCAGCTATCACAACTGAATCAATATTTACTACCTTCCAACCTTCTACCCTAAGTAACTCAGAGACTTTCTCTAATAAAACTAAACTATCGGCACCTTCCCATTTAGCATCTTCTGGTGGAAAATACTTCCCAATATCTCCCAATGAGAGAGCCCCAAGCATTGCATCCATCAACGCATGAACAAGCACATCTGCATCGCTATGGCCATCAAGACCTAAACCAGAAGGATGTTCAAGTTTAACTCCTCCAATAATTAGATCCCTAGCAGGGACCAATCTATGAATGTCATATCCATTTCCAATTCGAAACTCAGGAGAAGAGGCAGTCATACGAGTGGGTTCGGGGCATCCAAAAACAATCTGCTACTTTTTTTAATTTCATTTGGATATTAATTTATCATTTAATGTGACTTTTCTCTCCTGTCTTGAAATTTTATCAAAACAAGCATGGTTTTTAAACTAT
>QCPK01000008.1 GCA_003212555.1 Prochlorococcus sp. AG-436-K22
CTATACCAGAGGGAACCTCATTAATACCAACAGCAATTTTTGTAGTGATGGAATTTAATGCGCCAGCAATTTTTGCCATGAGTTCTTCTCTCGAAGGTAGAGCAGCAATTGCTTTTATTTCATCCTGAGAAAGGAGCTTGCCTTCAAAAAGGCCTCCTTTTGTCTCGGATTTGTTGGTTTCCTTTTGGAATGATTGGACTGCCTTAAGTGCACTTCCTACATCGCCTTTTACAAGAACAAATGCATTGGTGCCAGTTAATAAAGATTCAAGGCCATTCCAAGAAGCATCTCCATTAATCGCTTTACGCATCAAGGTGTTTTTAGTCACCTTGCAGATGCCTTTGCTGGGCTCTAGACGAGCACGCAAGTCAGACATCTCTTTAATGGATAAGCCCTTGTAATCAAGAACTAAAGCCATTTCGGCTTCATCGAGGAGGCCTTTAATCTCTTCGACAATTTGTTTTTTGCTCTCCAGCGTGCGGCCCATAGGTATTGGATCGAATCGGGGGAAGAAGCCGGACACACGGCCGTTTAATCTCTATTTTCTTAAGAGACGAGGGCGCTATTGATTCAATCCATTTTGGGAAAATCTTTGCGTTTACCTCGGCAGGATTTTAAATTAGCTGACCTGAAAATTAATTCAGATTAAGCTCAACCTGCTGTCTATGGCCGGGCGCATGCCCGTTTGGAGTTAACCAATCTATTAACGATACAACAAAGAGGTTCCTAATCTTCTTTTTTGTCTTGCAAAGAAGCAAAATCTACTTCTACAGAAGCTCCCATCGTTGAAGTTATATAAAAGCTTTTCCAGTAACGTCCTTTTGCTCCACTTGGCTTATTTTTATCAATAGTTTCAAATAAGACTTTAAGATTATCTAAAAGGTCCTCTGCAGAAAAACTTGCTTTTCCAAAACGAACATGAACAATTCCAGCTCGATCTGCTCTGAATTCAAGTTTTCCAGCTTTGAATTCTTGTATAGCTCCATTTAGATCTGTTGTTACAGTGCCAGCTTTAGGGTTGGGCATTAGCCCTCTAGGACCAAGTACTCTTCCTAGTTTTGCAACTTTCGGCATCATATCTGGAGTAGATATGAGTAGATCAAAGTTCATTTCCCCTTTATTTATTGTTTCTATTAGATCTTCTTCTCCGGCAAGGTCTGCACCTGCTTGACTGGCCTCAGCAACCTTTTCTCCTTTTGCTATAACAGCAATGCGCACTTTTTGGCCAGTCCCTTTTGGCAGTGCGACTGTTGTTCTTAATTGTTGGTCAGTGTATTTGGGATCAATACCTAAGCGAATGTGAGCTTCAATTGTTTCATCGAATTTTGCAGTGGCATTTTCTTTCACTAATTGGATTGCTTCTAAAGGTAGATATGACCTTTCCTCAATTTTGGAGGATAGAGAGGCCATTCTTTTTGAAGTTTTTGTCATGAGATTTCTGTGGGGTTCAAGCGACAGGTTTGTCTCCCCCTGTAATGGTGGGTAGAGTTTAGGTAGTAAGAAAATTGATAAGGGAATTAATCACTTACAGAAACACCCATATTTCGGGCAGTTCCTTCAATTACCTTCATCGCAGATTCAACATTATTGCAGTTGAGATCGGGCAATTTGGTTTTTGCAATTTCTTCTAGTTGTGCACGATTGATACTACCTGCTTGACCTTTGGCTGACTCTCCAGAACCTTTAGCAATCCCTGCAGCTTTTGTAATTAGTACTGAGGCTGGGGGGGTTTTAGTGATAAAGGTGAAACTTCTGTCTTCAAAAACAGAAATCTCAACAGGGATCACTAAGCCTGCTTTTTCTTGAGTTTTTGCATTGTATTCCTTGCAAAAAGCCATAATGTTGACTCCATGTTGACCTAGAGCAGGACCAACTGGAGGAGCAGGGTTTGCTTTGCCGGCCTGAAGGGCCAATTTGATCACAGCTACAACTTTCTTTGCCATCTTTAATTGAGGAAATGATTAATTACGGATTACCTTGTAAAAAGGAAAAATTTGAAAAGGTTATGGCAAACCTACTTCATTTGCATGCCCACTACTTAATTAATGAGCAATTAATGAGTTAGTTCTGTTTATTGATTTGAGAGAATTCTAGCTCTACTGGTGTTTCTCTTCCAAAAATTGAAAGAAGAGCTTTCAGCTTGTTTCTTTCCCCAGAAACCTCAATTACTTCTCCTTGGAAATCTTTAAATGGTCCTGATGTGACAAGAATCTGATCTCCTTCGGCTAAATCGAGTTTTACAACTGTTTTCTTTTCTGCTGCTCGTTTAAAAATTCTATTAACTTCTTGCCTGCTTAGTGGTCTTGGCTTTATATGACCTCTCCCTCTACCAGTTGCCCTACGATCTTCAGCTCCAACAAAATTGATCACATTTGGTGTACTTCGAACAGCCATCATTGTGTCTTCATCAAGCACCATTCTTACAAGTACGTATCCAGGGAAGACTTTCTCTTCGGTTGATTGTCGGCTCCCATCTTTTTTTACTTTCACAGCAGGCGTTTGAGGAATTTCTATCTCTAGGATTCTATTGCTCACACCTAATGTGACAGCCCTTTGCTCCAGAGTGGCTTTGACTTTTTTTTCACAACTTGAAGCAACTTGAATTGCATACCAGCGAGCAATAGTTGTTTTTCCAGTAGAACTGTTGTCCTCTGCATGAGAGGGAGGAGTTATATCCATTACCTGACTAGAATCTTGGAGTCTGGGATCAATTTCTGACACGTGTGTGATGGGAGTTTAAGTGAGTTTTAAGTAAAGATGTTGAACTTTCTTGATTCAACTGAAGATTTGTGATGCCCCCCAGCCAAAGAAACGGCTGATTGACGCTATTAATGCTGCTGATAGTGTAACCATTAATATCACTGCTACCGACTCGCTAAAGAGTTGTTGTCGACTTGGCCAAACAACTAGTTTCAATTCATCAACAGTTGAGCTCAGAAAGTCCTTCTTAGGAGATGGCTTCTCTTTCTCAGGTGGAGAGAGGGAATTGGGGTTTTCTTGAGGCGTTGAACTTGTCACGATATATTCAGCCTGAGGTTAATTATGCCTTAGCAAATGCAATGGCTGTTTTTAAATAATAGGTTAGGAGATAAGAAAATTGTTAGTTTTCTGCACAAAACTCTAATGATTTTGGACTCTCTTTGGAAGTGGTTACTCTTACTGCCTTTGATCCCATGAACTGGTTTTCCAATAATTTAGTTGCCAGGGGATTCTCTATACGCCTTCTAAGAATCCGTCTTAAAGGCCTAGCACCATATTCAGGCTCATAGGCTTCTATTGCAAGGCTTTCAATCGTAGACTCGTCTACACGAAGCTCTAAGTTTTGTTCTCCTAATAAATCTGTTAATTCATTTAATTGGAGCTTGATTATTTTTTGAAGATTAGCTTGCGTGAGCGGGTTAAAACGAATGACCTCATCAACTCGATTTAAGAATTCAGGACGAAAATTTTTGCTTAAAGCATCATTAATACTCTTGTCCAATTTTACCTTTAGGTGAACGTGATCTTCTGTTTGCACCTTGGATAATTTTGCATTTTCTAGAATTTCTCTGCTTGCAAGATTGCTTGTCATGACAACTACAGTGTGGCGAAAATCGATTGTTCTGCCTTGCGAATCGGTTAAACGACCATCGTCTAAAACTTGTAAAAGAATATTGAATACATCTGGATGAGCTTTTTCTATTTCATCTAGTAATAAGACGGCATATGGTCTGTTACGAATTTCTTCTGTTAGTTGTCCTCCTTGCTCATATCCAACATATCCAGGAGGAGCGCCAATCAGACGAGCTACTGCATTTCTTTCCATAAATTCACTCATGTCTAGCCTTACCAAAGCTTCTGATTCATCGAATAGAGATGCTGCAAGTGTTTTAGCAAGTTCTGTTTTACCCACACCTGTCGGTCCTAGAAACAAAAAAGAACCGATAGGTCTTCGACTATCTTTCATACCAGCACGAGCTCTTTTGATTGCGGCAGCAACAGCTTTAACAGCTTCTTTTTGACCAATTACTTTAGTGGACAAGTCTTTTTCGAGATTTAATAGTTTCTGTCTTTCTTCAGCAAGTACTTTATTAACTGGTATCCCTGTCCACCGAGCAACAATATTTGCAATATCTTCTGATTCAACTTGATCTTTAATTATTAATTTCCCATCACGCTTTAAGGCCTCCCTTTCGCTAGAGATTAAAGTCATTCTTTTTTGTAAGTGATGCAGTTCATCATATTGAAGCCTTGCAGCTTCCTCTAGTTGGCCATTTAGCTCAGCTTCGGCAATAGATAGCTTGAGATCCTTTTCTTGAAAAGAAAGTTCCTTAAGTTCATCTAGGATATCTTTTTCATCATTCCATCTGTCGTTGAGATCATTTAACTTATCCTCTAAAAGGTATTTCTTCTTCTGATGTTCTTCTTTATTGTGATTAAGCACTTCCTTATGACTATTTAATAAAATAGATTCTATCTTTCTAAGACTTAACTCTGCTTCCTGAATAAGTTTTGGCTTTGATGTTGATTCCATTCTGATTTGAGCTGAAGCTTCATCAATAAGATCAATTGCTTTATCTGGGAGACAACGATCACTGATATATCTATCAGCAAGACGAGTTGATGTTATTAAAGCTTCATCAGTAATACTTACTTGATGATGTTGTTCATAACGCTCTTTAATTCCTCTTAGTATTTCTATGCTTAATTCAAGAGATGGCTCTTTAATATGAACTTGTTGAAACCTTCTATTGAGAGCTTGATCTTTCTCAATGGTTTTTCGATAACTTTCAGGTGTTGTAGCTCCGATACATCTGATGTCCCCATTTGCCAGGACAGGTTTCAACAAACTTCCCGCATCAGTACTTGATCTTTCATTGCTTATAATTGTATGCAAATCGTCAATAAATAAAACAACTCCTGCACTAGGATTGCTTGCTTCTTTTAGAACTGATCTAAAGCGCTCTTCGAATTGTCCACGGAATTTTGTCCCAGCTATTAAGGCACCTATATCTAGTAAAATTAGCTTCAAACCCTTTACAGAATCAGGAACATCACCTTTAATAATCCTTTGTGCTAATAATTCAGCAATCGCTGTTTTACCTACCCCAGATGAGCCAATTAGTACAGGGTTATTTTTACCTCTTCTAGATAACACTTTTATGGTTAGTTGAATTTCTTGGTCTCTACCAATTACAGGATCTAGCTCGCCATTTTCTGCGGCAAGAGTAAGATCTTTCCCATATAACTCCAGTGCATTAGACTCCTGTTCTAATTGTAGCTGAGTGGTTTCTTTTAACTTCTTTGTATCTATAGCAACCTTATTAATTTCATTTCCCTTTACTTCATTATTAGTCGAAATTAATAAGTTTTTTGGTGATTTAAATACAGGTTCCTTTGATGTTCTTTGGATAATTGGTTTTGGAAGACTTTTCAACTCGCCTTCTAATATTTCACTTGTTAAACCAAGCTCGTTAAAAAGTTCAGATCCAATACGCTTGTCCCTAGCAATTGCAATAAGTATGTGTGATATTTCAATAAATCTTGATCCCCAACTTCCTCGAAATGTATCTGCCTTATCGAGAAGCATTTCTAGATCTTCACCAATAAATAATTCAGATGAGTTGCAAGATTGAATATTTGCAAGAAATTCTTCTAATTTGTCTAGCAATTCAAAGTTATTAACTGGAAGTGCTTCAACTAGATCACGATACTTTTCATTATTAAATAGAACTTGTAGAAGATGCTCTACATCGAAATATTCATGCTTCCATCTACGTGCTTCTTGTTCACCACTGAGCAAGAGATTCCAAGCATCATCACTAAAACGATCAGGAGTGGAAGTTAAGCTCTGGGGCATTGATAGTGATTGGGTTGTCTGATATAGCATTTGAGTTAATTATTTTGTTCTTTAGATGCAAGATCAATTAATTCAATCTTGTAGGAGTCTGGGTCTTCAATGAAAGCAATAATTGTTTTACCATGTTTCATTGGCCCTGGCTTTCGATGAATTTTGTAGCCATTTTTTTCAATTGATGCACAGGTTTGATAAATATTTTGAACACCGAGGGCAATATGACCAAAACCATTCCCTATATCATAATCTTTAGTATCCCAATTATGAGTTAACTCAAGAACAGAAGACTCCTCTTCGGGCCCATAACCAAGAAAAGCAAGTGTAAAACGTCCTGTAGGGTAATCTTTCTTTCTTAAGAGTTTCATGCCTAATATTTTGCAGTAAAACCAAATTGATTTTTCTAAATCAGTAACTCGAAGCATTGTATGAAGTATTCGCATGTTTTAGAAACTCTTTATTTTGAAGTTATCTACATTCTGCCTGGAGTTTTCATTTTTGAAAAAGCTAGGCAAATGCCAAAACCCTAAAAAAGTCTAAGTAAATGGGCCCGAGAGCTCATAAGATCTAATAAAGCGTAATTTTCAACGTGATTGATTCCCTTGATTTAGTTATTGATACCATCTTTGCAAGAGAGGTCCTTGATTCAAGGGGTAACCCCACAGTAGAAGCTGAGGTTTTACTTGAAGGAGGTGCAAAGGGAAGAGCGATTGTTCCTAGTGGCGCTAGTACAGGGGCTTATGAGGCGCATGAATTGCGAGATGGCGAATCTCGTTATATGGGTAAGGGTGTACGGAAGGTGGTTGAGAATATAGAAGAAAGAATTGCTCCTTCATTGTGTGGCTTGCCTGCTTCAGATCAAGTGACTGTTGATCGAATTATGAATGAATTAGATGGAACGGAAAATAAGTCTAATCTTGGGGCTAATGCCATCTTGGCAGTAAGTATTGCTACTGCAAGGTCTGCTGCAAATGCACTTGGAATGCCTCTATATAGATATTTAGGTAATCCAATGTCTTCATTATTACCTGTGCCATTAATGAATGTGATTAATGGTGGTGCGCATGCTGCCAATAATCTTGACTTTCAGGAATTTATGCTCGTCCCTCACGGGGCTAGTGATTTTAGAGAAGCTCTTAGAATGGGTGCTGAAGTTTTTCACACACTTAAAAGTTTGCTTTCCGCAAAGGGGTTGTCGACTGCAGTGGGTGATGAGGGGGGGTTCGCGCCTAATCTCTCAAGTAATAATGAAGCTGGAGATCTACTTGTTACAGCAATTGAAAAGGCAGGATTCATTCCAGGTGATCAGATTTCATTAGCTTTAGATGTTGCAAGCACTGAGTTTTTTCACGATGGATTCTATTCTTTTGCTAATGAAAGGTTCTCAAGTGATCAAATGATAGATGAATTAAGAAAATTAGTTAGCTCCTATCCAATTATTTCAATTGAAGATGGTTTGGCTGAAGATGACTGGAAAGGGTGGCAAGCACTAACTAATGAATTGGGGAGTAAAGTACAACTAGTTGGAGATGATTTATTTGTAACTAATACAAATCGTTTGCAGAAAGGAATTGACGAGAATACCGCCAATTCTATCTTAATTAAAGTTAATCAAATTGGCTCTCTTACTGAGACTTTGCAAGCAATAGAGCTTGCTACAAGATCTGGATATACTAGTGTTATTAGTCATAGAAGTGGAGAAACAGAAGATACTACAATTGCTGATCTTGCTGTTGCGACTAGGTCAGGACAGATAAAGACTGGATCTTTAAGCAGGAGCGAAAGAGTAGCGAAATATAATCAACTTCTTCGAATCGAAGATGAATTAGGAGATCAAGCAATCTATGCAGGCTCAATAGGTTTAGGACCTAGAGGGATGGTTCTTAAATAACTTTTCAATCAATCTTGTTCTTTAGTTCTTAGTTGATTCAGTTTTTCTTTGGAGCTGCTCAAGCTTTTCGTCTCTTCTGATTTTCATTTGTAGTTTTAACCATTTGAGGGAAATAGGTAATGCTATGCCCATTGGTAATAAGGAGAAAATTGCTTTGTTGCTAGAAGCTAGAAGAGCTGCTGAGATGCCAAGGCAGCCTAACAATATTGATTGCCCCATTGATTGCTGAGCATTTATCATTCTGCGCAGTTGCCTATCAGATTCTCCAAGTCTGATTTGTAGTTGGAGATCTCCTTGCTCTAGTCGTTCTAAGTTTTCATCTAGACGCTTTGGTAGCCCTACTGCTTTACTTCCTAGTTCACCGAATTGGCGCCCTATTTCGTTGATCAAATCATTTGGATTCGAATTACTGGATGTCATTAGTTCAATTAGGTATGGCTTTGTTATTGCGATTAGATTAAAGCTTGAATCAAGACTTCTACCTACACCTTCAAACGTAGATAGAGCTCTCATTACAAAAATCAGCTCAACAGGAAGCCTAAATGGTTGCCCATAAATTAACTCATAAAGATCTACAGATAATTTCTCTATTGTATCTGTGTCAAAAGGTGGAGTAAGTCTTTCTTTTAACATTATCCTTATTAATCGTCTCACAGGACCTAAATCGATTCCTTTTGCAAGTAATCCCGCTGCTTGTAACTTTTTTACAAGTTCAGTTGCATCACCAAGAGCAGCTGCCTGAACCATGCCCCCAAGTTCATTTCTTAAACGATCTGAAATCATTCCCATCATTCCAAAGTCGTAGAAAATAAGGGAACCATCTGCAGAAACAGCTAGGTTCCCAGGATGAGGATCTGCATGAAAGAAACCGAATTCAATAAGTTGCTTTAAATAGCTAGACGCTCCTATTTCTACAATTGAGGAAGGATTAATCTCGTTTTTTATAATTTCTGATTGTTCATTTATTTTTATACCAGGTAGATAATCCAAGCAAAGAACTTTTTCCGTGCTTAGTTCCCATATAACGCTAGGAACTTTGATCTTTGGTTCATCAAGGAACTGCTGGCGAAATCTTGCAGCATATTGAGCTTCCACTTTGAAATCGAGCTCTTTTAGTAACACCCTTTTGCATTCTCTAGCCATTGCAACCCAGTCACGCCCTTTGCTTAAAGATTGCTTTGTTTGAAATACTGAAGCGACTTGTTGCATTATCTCTAGATCTACTCTGAAGTCCATTTCTAAACCAGGACGTTGAATTTTGAAAACTACTTTTCTTCCGCTAGTTAGGCATGCTCTATGAACTTGTGCGATTGAGGCGGCAGCAATAGGTTTTTCATCAAGGTCGATAATCTCTTTACATCGCTCTCCAAGCTCTTTTTGAAGAATTTCTTGAACTTTACCAAAACCAAATGCTGGTACTTGATCTTGTAACCCAGCTAATTCTATTATCCAGCTTCTTGGTAAAACATCAGGCCTGGCTGAAATTAGTTGACCAAGTTTTATGAATGCTGAGCCTAGTTTAAGAAATTCTTTTGCAAGCCACTTTGCTCTCCCTTGTTGCCTAATAGTTTCTTTTTGGTGCGAGAAGCCACCTATATAAGTCCATTTTTGAGAGTCGACCCACAATAAAAATAATAATTTTATTACAGATTTCCAAATTCTTATAGCACGGAAATATTGACGTAAGAATTTGATTATTGAGCTTGGAAGTATCAATTTATTTCCTCAATTTGATCTGATAGCTTTTCAATTTGATCTCTTATTTTATTTATTTTATCTTGAAGAGTCTGATAAGAGTCTTTTTGGAAAGGCTCTTTGTTTAAATGCTTGGCTTCATTTTCTATTTTATTAATTCGTTCAGTTTCCTCAATAATTTCTTCTTTAAATATATCCCATTCTTTTTTGATGCGACCAGGTGCAACTTTGATGAAGTCTGATGCTTCGAAGACTGAAGAGGCAAAGTTATTGTCCAGGCGAACCTTAAGGCGGTTTAAAACAGCTTTGATTAAATTTTCAGAGGATGTCATTAAGCTACTGTCCTTAAGATTAATTTTATAAGATTTTGGATGATCTATGAATTCCCTAAGTTGATTGTTCTACTTTGAGCAGATAAAACCAAAGAAATTTAACGCTATTGCTAGGAAGCTAAATTTCATGAAAGAATTGATTGTTATGAAAATCTTTCTTTACGAGGCATTAAATGATGTGATTACTTGTCATGGTTTTAGAAAAGTAATTGCTTAGGATAGAGTACCTTTTTTGGTTAGACCAATTTCTTTTTTAAGAAATATTTAACTATGGTTGCTAATATTATCAAGCTTTTGAAGTGTTTTATGGGTTATTTCATATCCTATAGTGAGTGCCCAACCAATTAAAAATGGCATAAGTCAAAGATTGATAGCTGTTTGAAAACAGTTTTTTGTTTTGCTCATATTGGCCAGGTGAGAAATTTAGCTAAGAATAATAAGGACTGATTGAATTTGAAAGCAAAAAATTTTTTCTTGTTTAGCTGTTCTAATTCTATTTAGATATATGGTTCTTGTTCATATACGAGCCCATAATCAATCAATGCAGTTCTAAATTGACCATAATGGGATGTGAGAATTGATTATTAGTCTAAACCTAGGCTCCTTTCTCCTTTCTTAGTATTCTATGCTGCTCTAACCAAATCCAATTTTTAAGGAGCGTTTAAAATCTTGGAAACAATTGAAACTGATGTGGTGATAGTTGGAGGTGGACCTGCTGGGTGCAGTTGTGCTCTCTATACATCCAGATCGGATTTGAAAACAGTTATTCTCGATAAAAATCCCTCAGTAGGTGCGCTGGCTATTACTCATCAAATTGCAAATTACCCTGGTGTGCCGACAGATATTAGTGGAGAGGATTTGCTTGAACTCATGAGAGACCAGGCTGTTCAATATGGTGCTGACTATCGACGAGCACAAGTTTTTGGCATAGATACCAGTGGTGATTGGAAGACAGTTTTTACCCCTGAAGGTACATTTAAAGGTCGTGCTCTTGTTGTTGCTAGTGGTGCGATGGGTAGGCCGGCTTCATTTAAGGGTGAAGCTGAGTTTCTAGGGCGAGGAGTTAGTTATTGTGCAACTTGTGATGGTGCCTTTTATAAATCAAGAGAGGTTGCTGTTGTTGGTGTTAATAAAGAGGCTATAGAGGAAGCTCAAGTACTTACAAAATTTGCCTCAACCGTCCATTGGATTACATCAAATGATCCGAAAGAAGAAGATCACCAAGCGATGGAGTTGATTAATAAAGAGAATGTTAAGCATTGGAGTAAGACGAGACTTATGAAAATTGAGGGAACTGATGCAGGTGTAACTGGAATTGCTTTGAAGAATCGATCTAAAGAAGAGACTCAATTGTTAGAAGTAGAAGGGGTATTTGTATACATGAGTGGTTCAAAACCCATTACTGATTTTTTGGGTGATCAAATTGCATTAAAAGAAGATGGTGGAGTTGTGGTTGATGACTTCATGTCAACAACTTCAGAAGGGGTATGGGCTATAGGAGATATTAGGAACACTCCATTTAAACAAGCAGTTGTTGCTGCGTCAGATGGATGTATTGCAGCAATGGCAATAGATAGATTCTTGAATAGTCGTAAATCTATTAGAGTCGATTGGGTACATTCATAAATTATTAATTTTCACATTTCAGTTGCTTCGGATATATAAGCTACACCCCCATAGTAATTAAGAATAGATCTTATATTTTCTCTAATTTTTTCTATCATTTCTAGTTCGCAAAAAACTATTACATGAGCATTAGTTCCAAGACCAGTGAATTCCATATCTTCTGAACAAATTGTTTGAGGGCCTTTCCCAGTTGCATGCTTCATAACTGTGTAGCCAGGTACATCTGCGGCTTCAAGTGCTTCAAGAATTGCATCTAGCTCTCTTTCACTAAAAATTAGATCTAATCTTTTCATTTATTTATCCAATAGAAGGAATGAATTTGTTAACCAAGCTCATATAGAGTGGGATCCCAATAACAATGTTAAAAGGAAAGGTTAGCCCAAGCGTAGTGGAAATGTAATAGCTTGCTTTTGCCTCTGGGACTGTCATACGCATTGCAGCTGGTACAGCAAGGTATGAAGCGCTGGCACAAAGAACCGCAAATAATAATGCATTTCCTGGCTGAAGAGATAATAATTTAGCAACAAAAATTCCTATAAATGCATTTAGTAAAGGGATCAGTATTGCGAACATAATTAAAAACGAACCTGCTTTCTTCAATCTTGGAAGCCTTTGAGCTGCCACTATTCCCATATCTAATAGAAAGAAGCATTCCGCACCATAAAACAATTTATCTGTAAAAGGATTCATTTTCTCTACACCTATAGGGTTATTAGCAGCAGTTAAGAATCCAATTAAAAGACTTCCTAAAAGTAAATATACAGATCCATTCAGCATAGACTCATGCAATATTGATGTCCATTTCATTACTCTTCCATTTGGACGATTTTTTGGAGCTCCTAGCTTTACAAGTAATAGCCCAACAATTATTGCAGGTGATTCCATTAATGCTAAAGCAGCAACCATGAAACCATCAAATGGAATTTTCATACTTGCGAGAAAGCTTTCGGCTGTAATAAATGTCACGGCACTTATTGACCCATATGCAGCTGCAATGGCAGCTGAATTAAAAACATCAAGTTTTAAACGTAAGATTACAAAACATAAAAGTGGTATGAACAGTGACATGGATATTGCAGCCACAACAGTTGGCAAAACTTGACCACCAAACCCACTTTTTTCAAGCTCTAAACCTCCTTTAAAGCCAATAGCTAATAAAAGGTAAAGAGAAAATAATTTTGGTAAAGGTGCAGGGATTTCAAGATCAGAGCGAGCAATTACTGCGACAATTCCAAGAAAGAAGAAAAGTACTGGTGGTGTTAAAACATTTTGAAGTACAAGATTAGTCTCCATAATTTTTATTTTAGTTAAAGCTCTTTATTAGGAGGTAAGGGTTTCTTTTATGAAAGCCTTATTATCAACTTTTGACGTCATTTAATGCTATCTCCAGTGCTTCTTTTCTAGTCCCTACCAAACCTTCTACTCCAAACTTAGCAAGCCTCTCTTTTACTCTTCCTCTAGCTCCAGCAACATAAGCCTTTCTTGAATTAAGTTTTGCTTCTTGAATCATTTCCTCTAAGGCTAAAGTTGCAGTTACACCAAGGCGAGGCACATCTGTTATATCTAATATTAAAACCTTGTAATTTCTTACAAGCATCATTCTTTCAGTTATTCCTTTCGCTGCTCCAAAACTAAGAGGACCTTTGAGCCTAAAAAGCATTACTTCACCAGAGCAATTGTCTAGTAAACTTTTTTCATCATTAGGTAATGATTGTAGATCTTCACCATTTGCTTGAATAGGATTATCTGCTTCCATTCCTTCTAATTGAGTTTGAGTAATTGAGTCAATTGTGAGCATATTTGCTACAAAAACCCCTACTAAAACGGCTGAAATTAGGTCCCAAAAAACAGTCATTAAAAGAACGCCATACATTACTGTGGCAGTCTTAAGAGATAGCTTATGAGCTCTGAGTAAGAATCCCCAATCAATAATATCCAGTCCAACTTTTATTAAGATTCCTGCAAGAAGTGCTTCTGGGATCTTCTCGGCAAGAGGTCCTGCTCCTAATAGAACTAGCAGAAGTACTATTGAATGAACCATGCCAGATAAAGGAGTAGATCCTCCAGATTTGACATTGATCACAGTGCGCATTGTTGCCCCAGCACCAGGTAAACCGGAAAATAAACCTGCGATAGCGTTTCCGATACCTTGTCCTATTAATTCTCTATCTGAGTTATGTCGAGTTTGAGAAATATTGTCTGCAACTAGAGAAGTAAGTAAAGAGTCAATTGCTCCTAATGCAGCAAGAACAAGGCCTGCTTTTAAAATAATTCCACCATATTGACTGAAGCTAGGAATAGTTAACGAAGGTAGTCCTTCTGGAATAGGACCAGCTGAACCAATTCTATCTATGGCATCTATCCCAAGGAGAAGAGAAAGAGGTGTAACTAGTAATAATGCGAGAAGCGGAGATGGTACCCATTGGCTGATTTTTCTAGGAGTTAAAAATACGATTCCAAGAGTCATTACTGCTACTCCTATTGCTGCACCATTAGGCTCAAACCCATTTGCAACAGTTGAAAGGGATGCTAATACTCCACCTTTAGTGCTAATTCCAAGAAGAGGTCCAATTTGAAGACAAATGATTATGACACCTATACCTGACATAAAACCGGATACAACCGAGTAAGGAACAAGTGTTATGTATTTGCCAAGTTTTAAGATTCCAAAAATAATTTGAAATAAACCTCCCAGAACCACTGCTGCCATTACAAGCGGCAAAATTTCACCTGCAGAGAGATTGTCAGACACTCCCGCTGCTGCAAGGGTTGCAACAACACTTGCAACTGTGACGCTCATTGGCCCTGTAGGACCGCTTACTTGGGCAGGAGTTCCACCAAATAAAGCAGCTAGAAAACCAACAACAACAGCTCCATATAATCCGTATATCGCTCCTCCTGGACCCAGCGCAGCATTGCCAAAAGCTAAGGCTAGTGGAAGTGCAACAACAGCTGCGGTAAGTCCACCTAGAACATCACCTCTAACATTTTTGAGGTGAAATCCATGAATTAGGGCCACTTCTTAAGACTCCTTTAATCATTTATTTTGTAGCAGCCTATCTTGTTAAGGTGACTTATTTTGTTTTTTTTAGGTTAATAAGGGATTTTTCCTTTGCAATTTTTAGTATTTTTGGTCAATTTTCATCAAAATATAGTTGATTAGAAATATTTATGAATACTGGTGGTTATCGGGATTATTTCAAGGTCCTCGAGGTCAAGAGAAATTCAACCTCTCATGAAATTAAAAGTGCTTTCCGCAGGCTTGCGAGGAAGTTTCATCCTGATGTAAACCCAGGTGATTTGCAGGCAGAGGAAAAGTTCAAAGAAATCAATGAGGCCTATGAAGTTTTATCTGACCCTAAGAAGAAAAGAAAATATGAACAATTTGGACAATATTGGAATCAATCTTCAGTTATTGGTTCAGGGATGGATGGTCGTAATGTTGATTTCGGAAGGTATAGCAATTTCGATGATTTTGTTAATGATCTTTTGGGAAGATTTGTTGTTGGAAGAGCAAAGGAAGGATTTACTCACTCTTATAATTCGTCATCTGGTGAATATCCAAAACCAGCAAACCTTGATGTTCAGATCATATTGAAAATAACTTTTTCAGAGGCTTTTTTGGGGACCCAAAGGACCTTATACGTAAATGAGGAGCCAGTTGAAGTCAGAATTCCTGGAGGAGTGGTTAATGGTGCTCGTCTCAGAGTAAAAGGAAAAGGGAATTTGCAGCCTGGCACTGGACGAAGAGGGAATATATTGATCAATCTCCAGGTAGAAAACCATAAAATATGGAAATTGGATGGAAATCAGCTCAAAGCAGAGTTACCGGTTTCTTATGATGAGCTACTTTTAGGTTCAATTGTTACAGCTATTACACCATATGGAGAGACTCAATTAACTATTCCAGCTAGGACTTTGCCAGGCTCAAGTTTACGATTAAAAGACAAGGGCTGGCCTATCAATAATGGCCGTGGAGACTTGATTCTCACTCTTTCATTGCGCTTCCCTTCTTGTTTGTCTTCTAAAGAGATTGATCTATTTAATCAATTAAGAGAGCTCAGTATTTCTGATCTTCGAAAGGATTGGATTAATGCTGCTCGTTTATAGAAGGCTTTACGATCATCAGTAATTAATTTGTTTTGACCGTATGGAACTAACTTATCGTCCTCGGCGTCTTCGTAGGACTCCTGCTTTACGAAGTATGGTTAGAGAAAACAGCTTAACTGCGTCGGATTTTATTTATCCTTTATTTGTTCATGAAGGAAATGAAATTGAACAGATTGTTGCCATGCCTGGTGCAAACCGGTGGACCCTGGATGGTTTGGTTGAAGAAGTCATAAGGGCATGGAATTTAGGAGTTAGATGTGTTGTCTTATTTCCTAAGGTTGATGATGCTCTTAAAACCGAAGGAGGCGAAGAGTGTTTTAACGAGAATGGTTTAATCCCAAGGGCTATTAGGCGTTTGAAGAAAGAATTGCCAGAAATGACAATTATGACTGATGTTGCGTTAGATCCTTATTCAATAGATGGCCATGATGGGATAGTCAGTGCTGAGGGAATTGTTTTAAATGATGAGACAATTGAGAACCTTTGCAAACAAGCAATTGTTCAAGCTGAGGCAGGAGCTGATTTGATTGGACCTAGTGACATGATGGATGGACGTGTTGGAGCGATACGTGAATCTTTAGATGATGAAGGTTTTGAGAATGTTGGGATTATTAGTTATACAGCCAAGTACTCATCTGCCTATTATGGTCCGTTCAGAGAAGCTCTTGATTCTGCACCAAGATCTCTGAATGAAAAACCAATACCGGAGGACAAAAGTACCTATCAAATGGATCCTGCCAATGCAAGAGAAGCTATTACGGAAGCCCAATTAGATGAGCAAGAAGGTTCTGACATCCTTATGGTTAAGCCAGGACTTGCTTATCTGGATATTATCTATAGGCTCAGGCAGGAATCTGAATTACCTATTGCTGCCTATAACGTCAGTGGGGAGTATTCAATGATTAAAGCAGCTGCAGAAAAGGGCTGGATAGATGAAAGATCTGTAGTTTTAGAAACTTTGTTGAGCTTCAAAAGAGCAGGAGCTGATCTTATTTTGACCTACCACGCATCTGATGCGGCAGCATGGTTGCAGAAGGTTTAATGAGGGTTAGTAAAATCGACTCTAATTATCTTTATTCAAGTTATGTAAGTTTTCTATGATGGCCGAGCAGAATTTAGAAAACAGCTTTGTAAATGTCAGAAGAATTGGACATGTAGCTATACGTGTTCATGATGTCGAGAGGGCAAAGAAATTTTACCTGGGATTAGGGATGAAACTTGTCTGGGATGCTCCTGATTGGTGCTATTTAGAAGCAGGCTCTGAAAATGATGGACTTGCTTTATTGGGACCAGGATATAAAGCAGCTGGGCCTCATTTTGCTTTTCACTTTACTGATAAATCTGAAATAGAACAGTTGCACGCACAATTGCGTGCAACTGGTACCCAAGTTGGATCTTTGCATGATCATCGTGATGGAACTGCTTCTTTTTATCTACGAGACCCTGACGGTAATTGGTTGGAAATGCTTTACCATCCTCCAGCAGGGATACCTTCCAATCAATGAGCTAGTGAGGTCTTTGAATGAGTTCTCAACACAAAGAACTTCAATTATCTATTTCTAACTCTGCTATTGAAGAGACACTTCAACTGTTGGAGTGGAACAAGCTTTGTGAACAACTTTCATCATTTGCTAGTACTGCTCAAGGTAGGCGAAGATGTATAGCTTGCTCTATTCCTAATAAGTTAACTCATAGCCATAGATATCTTGCTGAGACATTAGAAATAGGAGCCATAGATTTAGAAGAAGAAGCTGGAGTAAGTCTTGCTGGAGTTCATGATATAGAAGAGATTATTCTAAGATGCTCTAAAGGAGGTGTTGCTTCTGCTTCTGAACTATTAGAAGTTGTTGAAACATTGAAAACTACTCGTCGCTTGCGCCGTCAGATTGAAGATCCAGTCACAAGGCCAATAGTTTCAGAATTATTTTCTAATGTGTCTACTTTGCCAGAGTTACAGAAACTTCTCCAATTTGGAATCGAAGAAGGGGGACGAATTGCTGATCGTGCTAGCGATAAGTTGGCTAATTTGCGTCGAAAAGTCCAGGTTATGAGGATAGAGAGAAAAGATCTCTTAAAGGATCTCATCAGAAGATTTCATTCGGTGTTGCAGGACACTGTTATTTCTGAACGTTATGAAAGACCTGTGCTGGCGTTAAAAACTGGCGCAGTAGATCATGTCTTAGGAACTATTCACGATACATCGTCTTCAGGTAATACTGTTTTTATTGAACCGAAGGTGGTTATTCCCTTGGGAAATGAGATTGCTCAATTAGAAGCCAAGATCTATGTAGAAGAACAGAGATTATTAGCGTATTGGAGTAGTCATATTAGTGATAATTCTCTTTCTCTTAACCATCTCTATCAGATACTTTTGGAATTGGACTTTGCTTTAGCAAGGGCACGTTATGGCCATTGGTTAGGAGGAGTAGCGCCTCAGCTTAAAGAAGAATTGGATGCTCCATTTCTGATTCAAGATTTCAGACACCCGTTACTTGTTTGGCAAGAGCATTATCACGAAGGCTCTGCAGTTGTTCCAATTAGTTTTCGAGTATCTTCGACTTTGAAAGTACTTGCAATTACTGGACCAAATACAGGTGGCAAGACAGTTGCATTGAAGAGTCTTGGCTTAGCAATTCTTATGTCAAAACTTGGGTTGCTATTACCTTGTTCGGGAAAGCCATCTTTACCTTGGTGTAATCAAGTGTTGGCAGATATTGGTGATGAGCAATCTCTTGAACAAAATTTATCAACGTTTAGCGGACATATTGTTCGAATTACTAGAATTTTAGATTCAATCTCGAAAAACCATGGTCCATCAATAGTTTTACTTGATGAATTAGGTGCAGGGACTGATCCAACAGAAGGAACTTCTTTGGCTACTGCATTGTTAATGTTATTAGCAGATAAAGCTCGCTTGACAGTGGCTACTACACATTTTGGTGAACTCAAAGCTTTGAAATATAGTGATTCTCGTTTTGAAAATGCATCTGTTGGTTTTAATAGTGAAACGATAGAACCTACTTATCATTTGCAATGGGGCATCCCAGGACGAAGTAATGCATTGGCAATTGCGCGCAGACTAGGACTTGATGAGGCCGTGATAGATAAAGCTCAGCAACTTATGCAGAGGAATGGTATAGATCATGTTAATCATGTTATTGAAGGGCTTGAGGAGCAAAGGCGTCAACAACAAGAAGCAGCAGAAGATGCTGCTTCTTTGTTGGCTCGTACTGAACTACTTCATGAAGAGTTAATTAGTCAATGGGAGAGACAATGTCGTCAATCAAAGGATTTTGAGGAAAGAGGTCGTCAGAAATTAGAAGGCTCTATTCGTCAGGGGCAAGTAGAGGTTAAGAAATTAATTCGTCGATTACGCGATGGGTCGGCTGATGGTGAAATGGCTAGAAAAACTGGACAAAGGTTACGGCAAATGGAATTAACTTATCGTCAAGAACAAATCAAAAACCATCATCAAGGTTGGCTCCCTAAAAAAGGTGATCGCGTTAGAGTTAGTGCCATTGGTAAATCGGGAGAAGTTATTGAAGTATCTGAGGACGGCTCTCAATTGACAGTTTTGTGCGGAGTTTTTAGAAGTACAGTTGATTTGAATGCAGTTGAAAGCCTGGATGGACAGAAACCTACGCATCCAGCTAAGGATTCAATCGTAACAATCAAATCGAGAGTTTCTTTGACTAATCAATCTAATATTCGCACTAAAAAAAATACAATTGATGTTAGAGGTTTAAGAGTTCATGAAGCAGAGGCTGCTGTTGAAGAGAAATTGCGTGATTCATTAGGACCACTTTGGGTTATTCATGGAATAGGGACAGGACGCTTGAAGAGGGGGTTGTTGGAGTGGTTGCAAAAACTAGATTATGTTGAAAAAGTTACTAGTGCTGAGCAGACAGATGGAGGAGCAGGTTGTACTGTTATTTGGTTGAAGTGATTAATTTTTTGATCGCCTGAGAGTATGTTGCAGTCTTTTGTTTTGATAAATTGCAGGTTGAAATATTTTACTCGGACTAACTTTAGTCTAATTAATATGCTGTACGTTTTATGTTCATGCGTGCCAGTGTTGATATACTTGCAATAGAAAAATCTTTATCTAATTGTTCTCCTGATATATATTGAATGTTTCTAAGTAGGGGATTGTATCTTGCCATTTATTGCCTCATGTTATGCGCTAATAGATGAGTTTTAGCTCGATTTTACTCTCTAAACCAACTGCAGCAAAAACTCACAATGCAATTTATTGACCAAGCAATTATAAAAGTTAGAGCTGGACGAGGCGGTGATGGAATTGTATCTTTTCGAAGAGAGAAGTATGTCCCTGCAGGTGGACCTTCTGGGGGTGATGGGGGTAATGGTGGGAAGGTGATTTTTCAAGCTGATTCAAATCTTCAGACTTTGCTGGATTTTAAATTTCAGCAATTAATTTCTGCGGAAGATGGTCGAAGAGGAGGACCAAATAAATGTAGTGGAGCTTCTGGTAATGATCTTGTATTAAAAGTTCCCTGTGGTACCGAAGTTAAAGATATAGATACAGGAATAATTTTTGGAGATCTAACAGTTGATGGAGAAACTCTTGTAGTTGCATTTGGAGGACTTGGAGGCCTAGGAAATGCTCATTATTTAAGTAATAGAAATCGTGCACCTGAAAAGTTCACAGAGGGCAAAGATGGCGAAGAATGGCTATTGAATTTGGAATTGAAATTATTGGCAGAAGTGGGGATTATTGGGTTGCCAAATGCTGGTAAAAGTACATTGATATCTGTTCTCTCGTCTGCTAAACCAAAAATTGCTGATTATCCTTTTACTACATTGATTCCTAACCTTGGGGTGGTACGTAAACCCAGTGGTGATGGTACTCTCTTTGCTGATATTCCAGGCCTGATAGCTGGTGCAGCCCAAGGAATTGGCTTGGGCCATGAGTTTTTAAGACATATAGAAAGAACAAAATTGTTAATTCATGTTGTTGACGCTTCTTCTTCAGATCCTTTAAGAGATGTTCAAGTGGTTGAGAAAGAACTTTTAGCTTATCAACATGGACTTGTCGATCGGCCGCGAATTTTAGTCTTGAACAAGAAAGAGCTTTTAGATGAGAAAAGTCTTAGGGAATTAGGTGAAAATTTCAAGAAAGAAATAGGTAGTAATGTATTGTTTATCTCTGCTGCGATGAATGAAGGACTGGATATACTTTTAACAAACATATGGCAAAAACTAGAGGCTTAATATTCTTTCCATGTTTTAGAGCAAATTAATACTTGTCGAGAGTAGAAGAATTGGTCATAAATAGGTATAAGGGTATCTTTCTTATGACTTTTTACACATGTTTTGATGACCAGGGCAGTGTCATCGCAAGATGTCAAACTTCTAACGATATTGAAGTCCTGCGGCGAATGGGACGACCTATAAAAGAAGTTAGAAAAATGAAGAATGAAGAATCTGTAGTTTGTTCTCTTACAGGCAGCCCATCAGATTTTAATATGGATTATTGAATATAACTTTGAAGTAATTTGCATTAAAAAAGTGGGCCATGGCCCACTTTTTTAATCATCATATACAAGGCACTCTGGTTCATCTGGATTTGCATCACAGAATAATTCCAATGCATTTGGATCGTGCTTATCCTCTGGATGATGCTCCTTATATTCCTCAAGCGAGTGAAGCTCTTCTTCGAGATGCCTTGCTTTGGGAACATTGCCTTCTGCTTTGGCCGAAAGAATCTCACTTTGATCCTTCTGAATGTGTTCGTCGATTGATTTCATTGGTTCGTTGCTTTAAGCCTTAGCTTTCAACTTTCTTACAATAAATAGATTACCGATTTGTGCCACTAAAATTTGGTTTGGTTTACAACACCTTTATCGTTAAAAGCTAATGATATATACAATCTAGAGTTGAAATGTCTGGTTTTGATGATCAATTAGATATTTTCAAAACCTCTTTTAGGTTTCGTTTTTTTGTGTTCCTGTTTTTGCTGTCTCTCTTATGCTTCTGAGGTATTGAAAAACACTTTTATCTCCAATATCAGAGGCTGCGTCCATTCCAAATTTTCGCACTGCAAGGATTAAAAAAAGTACAGCTGCCAAACATAGAAAGATCATTTCTACCTCCTGAGGCAGTACACCCAGTAAGTGACTACCAAGACTAATTGGTAGCAAAAGTGTTACGCCAATAGCTTCAGGACGTTGGAAACAGAAAAACTCTTTGAACCCTAAGCCAGCCATTGCTGCAAAGTAAGGCCCAATTATTAATATTAGAATTGGCCTAGATACAAGATTAGAAATTAGCTCTTGTGAATTGCCTTTCAAAATTAGAGAAATAATTCCTAAGGCCCCTATAGCCCATAAAAGCTGAAGTGTCTTATGAAGAACTTGAACATATATATGTATCCATTTCAAGGCAAGGCCTAATGAAATGCACATTGGGATAAGCCAAACCCAGGCAAAAGAATCACTAATTAATAACCACTGAGAGATGCCAGCTGTAAATGACATCCCACAAGTCAAAAGAGCTAGGCGGTAGTTTCTTACTTCTTTTTTATCTTCTTGTGTAATTTTGTACTTTCCATAAACTCCTTCAAACTCAATCTCAAGAGCATTTTCCATGAACTTAGAGTAAATAAAGTTAGTTCAATAGGTATTAACTATTTGTTTCACATTAGGACCTTTTGGGATTATATTGCTCGGATTTAGTGGAAATAGGGCTCCGTAGTAGTCATTTCTCCAATTTGTAGCATTACAAGTATTTGAAACCTTAGGAAGATGAAAAAAATTCTTCCGCCAACTCAGAATTGCTGGAAAAGATGATAAAGATTCCTGAGTGCACCCAAATAAAGGTGCATAGACAGATTCCCATCGAATGATAGTTGGGAAAAGCCTTATGTCTGCCAGCGTGAGCTTGTCTCCACAGAGCCAAGGTCCCTTAAGAGAAAGACTTTCTTCTATAGTCTTTAATGAATGAAAAAGTTCTTCACTGGCCTTGTTATAAGCTTTTTGGTTTCGAGCAAAACCACATTTATATACCCCATTGTTGATTGACTCTTGTATTAATAATTGCCATGCATCTATATCTTGTTGGAGTTCTTTGGGACAAAAGTTTTGAGCATCATCTTGAGCAGGCCACTGATTTAGAATTTCTATTAATTGAGCACTTTCATTACCTAGTAATTTAGGTTTTTCTTGGATACTTTTTTTTGGATCAAAGAGTGCAGGAACAGTTGCTCTATAGGTTGGAGGAGAATTAAAGAATTTATAAAGCTCTAGAAGAGATTTACAACCCTTCCAACTAGGAGATATTACCCATAGTCCTCCTTTGTAGTTAGGTTGAGCTATTAAAAGATTTAATGAACTACTTAAATTTCTGAGCTCATACATCAGCCATGTCCGATGGGCCCAAGGACAGCTTCGACCAATTACGAGAATAGGAAATTCATCTATTGATCTATTTAAGAGATCCGCTGGATTGGGAAGAATTGCATTCTGTGCTTGGCTTGGTTTGCGGCAAAAATTTCCTGATTTGTCAGCAGGAGCAAGGCCATTCATTAATTGATTCCATTGCCATTTCCAACCCGTTCGGGCTGATGAAACAATTGTTGGAGGTATTGACATGCAAATTATTTTGTAGATATTTTCAGAAATAGGAAACAATTTAATAATTTTTGATGTCAAATCTTCAGGTGCTTTTGGTGGCAGGTACCCATGGAAATGAAATAAATGCCCCTTGGGTTTTTGATCAGTGGAAACAAAACCAAGATCTTATAGATAGTTATGGTTTAAAGGTTGTTTCAGTAATAGGAAACCCTTTGGCTTTGGAAAAGGGCAAAAGATATTTGCATAGAGATTTAAATAGGAGCTTCTCTAAAGATTTACTTAATTCTGGAAATCATAATGATTTAGAGATTTCTCGTGCGAAGCAGCTGCTTGCTCTTTATGGACCTAATGGTCAAAATGCTTCTCAAATTGCAATTGATTTTCACAGCACTACCGCATGGATGGGTTCAAGCCTTGTCATTTATGGAAGACGTCCTGCCGACTTGGCAATAGTCTCTTTGATTCAGAGCCGAATAGGCTTGCCAGTATATTTGCATGAGGGTAACCCATCGCAAAAAGGGTTTTTAGTAGAAGCTTGGCCTTGCGGATTTGTTGTGGAAATAGGACCTGTCCCTCAGGGATCACTCAATAGCAGAATTATTAAGCAAACGTTTCAAGCCCTAAAGATTTGCTTAGAAGAGATATCTAAATCTCTTAACTCTCAGAGTTGCTTCCCGGATAAATTAATTGTTCATAGACATTTAAAGAGCATTGATTTCCCTAGAGATTCCTCTGGAGAACCTATTGCATATATTCACGGTGATCTCGAAGGTAGGGATTGGCAGCCAATTAGAAATGGACATCCATTATTTGAGTATATAAACGGAGATAAAATAAGCCTTTCTGATAATTCTTTTTCAGATGAAGTGTTCCCAGTTTTTATTAATGAGGCAGCATATGCTGAAAAAAATATTGCCATGTCTATTACTAAAAAGGAAGTTTGGGAATTTGATTCTTGTTGGAAAGATGCCTTTTATTCATTAATTAATTCATAGAAAGTAAATATATAGATTCTTATAAAGAGAATGGATTCTCTTTGAAATGATTAGGTATAAAATCTTCCTTAATGCATTCTTCTTTGGACTTTCTGATAGAGAAATTTTAATTCCTCAAGACTTTAATCAAATTCATTGCTTTTATTACTGCCAATCTTTTCACTATATTATTTGTTGTAATCTTAGGCATTTGAACTTTTGATTTCGCAACCAGGAAGCATCTTTTTATCGAAAATTATCCAAATGTGATGTTGCATGGATATATATATATATTTTCTTTATAAGAAACCTTTCTTTATAGCTCGCGTAATTGCAGATTTTCCTATAAACTCCTCCTGGCGGGGCTTAGTCCTCGTTCTTACATAGACATCCCTTTCGGGATTTGAATTCACGTCCTCATGACCACCATTAGAAAGCAGCGCTCTGCGTTGCTCGGCGGTTGGCCGCAATTCTGTGAGTGGGTCACATCTACTGACAACCGTATTTACGTCGGTTGGTTCGGTGTATTGATGATCCCTTGCCTTTTAGCGGCAGCAATCTGCTTTGTAGTTGCTTTTATAGCAGCTCCTCCAGTTGACATTGATGGCATCCGTGAGCCTGTTGCAGGATCTTTCCTTTATGGGAACAACATCATTTCTGGTGCTGTAGTTCCTTCTAGTAATGCAATTGGTCTTCACTTTTACCCAATTTGGGAAGCTGCAACTCTTGATGAGTGGCTTTATAACGGCGGTCCTTACCAGCTTGTTATTTTCCACTTCCTCATCGGTATTTGCGGTTGGATGGGCCGTCAGTGGGAACTTTCATATCGTTTAGGTATGCGTCCATGGATCTGTGTTGCTTACTCAGCGCCAGTTTCCGCGGCTTTTGCTGTTTTCCTTGTTTATCCATTTGGTCAGGGATCTTTCTCTGATGGAATGCCTTTAGGAATTTCAGGAACATTTAACTTTATGTTTGTGTTCCAGGCTGAACACAACATTCTTATGCACCCATTCCACATGGCTGGTGTTGCTGGAATGTTTGGCGGAAGTTTGTTCTCAGCTATGCATGGTTCATTGGTGACTTCTTCACTTATTCGTGAAACCACCGAGACTGAGTCTCAGAACTATGGTTATAAGTTTGGACAAGAGGAAGAAACATACAATATCGTTGCAGCTCATGGCTACTTCGGTCGTTTGATCTTCCAATATGCAAGCTTCAATAACAGCCGTAGTCTTCACTTCTTCTTGGCAATCTTCCCAGTTGTTTGTATTTGGTTGACTTCTATGGGCATTTGCACCATGGCATTTAACCTAAATGGATTCAACTTCAACCAGTCTGTGGTTGACGCAAATGGCAAGGTTGTTCCAACTTGGGGCGATGTACTAAACCGTGCAAACCTAGGCATGGAAGTTATGCATGAGCGTAATGCTCATAACTTCCCTCTTGACTTGGCAGCTGCTGAATCCACTTCTGTGGCATTAGTTGCTCCTTCAATTGGTTGATATTTGTTTTTTATAAGAACGAATAAACTCTTTTGTTTGCTTTTCGAACCCCTCTAATTTTAGAGGGGTTTTTTTTAGAAAAATTTTTAATTTCTGCTAAATGGCCAATGATTGATTAGGCTTTTGCTGAAATAAACCTTCTTGGTATCACAGCAAAATAAGAAATTCATGGGCAGTAGTTTTGGAGATTTCTTTCGGGTTACCACATTTGGTGAATCTCATGGAGGGGGCGTAGGGGTTGTAGTAGATGGTTGTCCTCCTAGGCTTGAATTAGATATTTTGAAAATTCAAGAAGAGCTTGATAGACGAAAACCTGGCCAAAGCAAAATCACTTCTCCAAGAAAAGAATTAGATCAAGTTGAGATTTTGAGTGGAACAGTTGATATGAAAACACTTGGCACACCAATAGCCATGATGGTTAGAAATAAGGACCAAAGACCAGGTGATTATGGTGGAATGAAAAATGTATTTCGACCTTCTCATGCCGACGGTACATATCACTTGAAATATGGAATTCAGGCCCAAAGTGGGGGGGGTAGAGCTTCTGCAAGAGAAACAATTGGAAGAGTTGCAGCTGGAGCTATTGCAAAGCAAATACTTAAGAAAGCTTTTGGTACTGAAGTTCTTGCTTGGGTGAAACGTATTCATGATATTGATGCCCAAATAGATATCAATAAGGTCTGCCTTGAGGAAATTGAATCAAATATTGTTAGATGCCCAGATCAAGAAAATGCCAATTTAATGATTAAACGAATTGAGGAGATTAGTCGAGATGGGGATTCTTGTGGAGGTGTTATTGAATGTATTGTTCGTGATACTCCAGGTGGACTTGGAATGCCAGTTTTTGACAAATTAGAGGCAGATTTTGCAAAGGCTTTAATGTCATTGCCTGCAAGCAAGGGTTTTGAAGTTGGATCAGGTTTTAGAGGAACATACTTGCTAGGGAGCGATCATAATGATGAATTTTTGGCTTCAGATACAAATAGATTGCGAACTTCTTCAAATAACTCCGGAGGGATCCAAGGAGGAATTAGTAATGGTGAGCCAATAATTCTTAGAGTTGGATTTAAGCCAACAGCAACTATTCGCAAGGAGCAGAAAACTATTGATTCAGCAGGTAATCGAACTGTCCTTGCTGCAAAAGGCAGGCATGATCCATGTGTCTTACCTAGAGCGGTTCCTATGGTTGAAGCAATGGTTGCAATAGTGTTGGCAGATCATCTTCTAAGACAAAAAGGCCAATGTAGTCTTTGGTAGTTGATATTCTTATAACTTATTCTTTACTTTTGATATAGCACTATGAATATAGAGTTTGTCAATAGAAGTTCTCTATAGCCTCTAATTTCTTCTGATCAAGTAACCAATAATATCAAACTTATTTTCCCTTGAGCCATTTCTCGAGGTCTGGATCTATTTTACAATCTTTTATTAGTTCCCTGCCAAGAATGATCGCTCCATAACCATTTGAAAGCCATGAATTGATATCTCTGATCTTCATACCACCTGCAGCAATGAAAAAAGGTATAGGGTGAAAAGAAGCCTTGATTTGGTTTATGTAGTTTTTCCCTAGTAATGATGCTGGGAAGAGTTTTATGGTTCGATACCCAAAATCAATAGCTTGTTGAATCTCTGTAGGGGAGTAAACACCGGGTACAACTAATATACCTAATTCTCGCGCTCTTAATTGTAGTTTAAGGTCCCAAACTGGAGACATCGAAAACTTAAAGTCAAGTTCAGCAATTGCCTCTAAGGATCTTTTGTCGGTTAAGGAAGCTGCTCCAAAAGAGATTTCGGAGAATTGCTTTTTAAGTTCTTTTATAAAAGGAATCCAATTAGGATGTGGAGACCATGCAATTTCAATATTTTTAATATCACAACTAATGAGGCTATTTATTAAATAAATAATGTCCTCGAAATATAATTTATCAAGATTGTCTTGAGATATTCTCAACAAAATAATTAAAGGTTGAGAAATAAGCCTAGAGATCAAGAAATCTTGCTTTTCTTTCCATAAATTAAATGAATGTGATTTAGATATATTCAGCAACTTTTACTTCTCTTTTGATTAGTAATTCTTGAAGGTCCTCCGAATCAACTGTTTCTTTTTCAATAAGCATCTCTGCAAGTTCATTAAGAACAGATCTATTGTCCTCTAGGGCCTTAGTGGCTCGTTTATAAGCTATATCAACTAAGTAGGACACCTCTTCATCAATTGTGGCAGCAGTATCTTCAGAAAAGTCTCTTTCAGCAGCTATATCTCTACCTAGGAACATTCCCCCTTGTGAGCGTCCCAAGGCTACTGGGCCAAGCTTCTCGCTCATGCCAAAGCGTGTAACCATTTGTCTTGCAACCTGAGCAACTTGCTTTAAATCATTAGAAGCTCCAGTGGTTACCTCGTCTTCTCCATATACTATTTCTTCTGCCACGCGGCCCCCAAGTGCAACTGCCATTTGATTTTGAAGATAAGATCTTGAATAAAGACCAGACTCCATTCTTTCTTCACTAGGAGTGAAAAAGGTTAAACCTCCGGCTTGGCCTCGTGGAATAATTGAGATTTTTTGAACTGGATCGTAATCAGGCATGACTGCACCAACTAGAGCATGACCAGCTTCGTGATAAGCAACTAGTTCCTTCCTTTTATTACTCATAACTCTGTCTTTTTTTTCAGGGCCTGCCATAACTCTTTCAATAGCATCACCAATTTCTAGCTTGCTTACCTCGGTCCGTTCTCGTCTAGCTGCAAGTATTGCAGCCTCATTCAGCAAATTGGAGAGGTCTGCACCAGTAAAACCTGGTGTTCTTCTTGCGACTTGATCTAGATCAACATCTTTTGAAAGAGTTTTACCTCTAGCATGTACTTTTAGAATTTGTAGGCGTCCTAGATAGTCAGGTCTATCAACAACCACTTGCCTATCAAAGCGACCTGGTCTTAACAGGGCTGAGTCAAGAACGTCTGGTCTATTTGTTGCTGCAACGATAATGATTCCAGTATTTCCTTCAAATCCATCCATTTCAGTTAGCAATTGATTTAGTGTTTGCTCTCTTTCATCATTACCACCACCAAGGCCAGCCCCTCTTTGCCTTCCAACAGCATCAATTTCATCAATAAAAACTATGCATGGGGCATTTTTTTTAGCTTGTTCAAAAAGATCTCTAACTCGACTGGCGCCTACCCCTACAAACATTTCTACAAATTCAGATCCAGATATAGAAAAGAAAGGTACTGCAGCTTCACCAGCAACTGCTTTTGCTAATAGTGTTTTACCAGTTCCTGGAGGTCCAACTAGAAGAACTCCTTTGGGGATCTTTGCACCAACAGCAGTAAATCGATCAGGATTTTTTAAAAAGTCAACTACTTCAGAAAGTTCTAGCTTTGCTCCTTCAATACCAGCTACATCGCCAAATGTAACTTGAGTCGAAGGTTCCATTTGCAATCGAGCCTTGCTTTTACCAAAATTCATTGCTGGATTGCCTCCACCTCCTGTCCCACCTTGGGAACGACGGAATAGAAAAAATAGACCAGCAAGAAGTAGAAATGGGAAAAACAGACTGCTAGCTGCTTGTTGCCATGGATTAGCTTGCTGGGTAGGTTGAACTGCAATGTCTACATCGTTTTCAGTCAGAAGTTGTAATAGGTCTTGATCAGGAGCGAGATTTACTTCAGCTCGACTCCCATCATTTTCAATGATTTGTGCTGTTCCATTATCAGGAGAAAGGAAAACCCTACTAACCTGTTTGTCTTGTACTGCTTCAATAAAATCGCTATACCGAAGTGTGCTGGGTCCTTCAGATTGATTAGGCCGTTCTAAGAAAGCAGTACCTACAAAGATTATTACTACAACCATAAGGAAGTAGAGAGCTATGTTTCGCCAGCGTTTGTTCAAGGTTCTTTACTCGTGATGAAGCAATATTAATAGGATTATGCCCGATCTGTTAGGAACTTCGCAGCACTTCGACCACACTACGGAATGCAAACCATTCTGGTATGTCTTCACCATTCCGGAGCATTTTCCTAAATTGTGTCCCACTGAGCTTTTTAATTTTCAAGCCAGAACTCTCTGCATGAGAGGCAGTTACATAACCTTCTTCTTCTGTATAAACAAGATTTAATGAAGGAACAGTCTGCATTTCTAGCTCTGGAGCGCATTCTTTTGCAAAATTTTGAGCATCGTAAGGACCATAAAAATCTTCACCAGTTAATTGTGATTTACAACCTGCCATGTCACGACCAATTATAAAATGTGAGCATCCATAGTTCCGACGAATAATCATGTGTTGCAGAGCTTCTCTTGGGCCAGCCATATGCATGGAATAGGGGAGGTATGCCCATCTAATCATTTGATTGTTTACTTCAGCTGCTAACCGTTCGTAAGTCTGGAAGCGAATCTCTCCTGGAATATCATCTTGCTGAGTTGGTCCACATGTTGGATGAACCAGAACCACAGCACTTTTACTTACATTTTCTGCATGAAGCGCTTGAGTGAACAATTCGTAATGAGCTCTATGAATAGGATTCCTACATTGAAAAGCAACTACATCTTGATCTTTAGGAAGACTTTCTCTAACTTCTGATGGCGTTTTGCAAGGAAAGATTCTTTTAGGAAGTGCTATACCCTGTAATTGACCGCCTAGATAAAATTGCTTTCTTTCCATTGCAATCATCCTTACAGCAGGATGTTCTAATGAAGTAGTTCCATAGCACCCTTTAGCCTCAAGGACCTTATCTGGTTCCCACTTATCATTGATAGTTAAAACTGCTAGATCTTGTTCTTTATAGCGAAGAAGTACTTTTTCACCTATCTCTAAATCTTCACGATTGGTGTCCATGACTATAGGGAGGCCAAATAATCTTCCGTCAGATGTTCTATTTCTTTTAACTACAGAATCGTAATTTTCTTTGTTCATGAAGCCTTTGAGAGGTGAAAAACCTCCAATTACAAGTAGTTCAATATCACAAGCATTGCGATCTGAGCATTCAATGGTCTTAGTTGCTGTTGATATAATTTTTTCATGAGAATGGGATTGAACCATTAAGTTTTCCAGTTTCCCTCCATATGGTGGTATAACTTCAGATCTTGAATTTGACAATGATTGTTTGAAGGTCATTAGGAGTAAATAGATCCGAGAAATTTTCCCAGATAGGAAATAAAAAAACTAGAGGAAATAATTGAACAACAAAAAAGGGTCCCAAGGACCCTTTTTTGTTGTCGGTCTTTACTTAAAGATCAAAAGCGATTTCAAGCTTTACGACCATATAGTTCACCAATGATTTTGACATCAACTGGTTCTTTGGAACCTAGGTCATTATCTGATGGTTGAACTGCAACAAAAGTACCTGAAAATTCAGATGTATCAGAATCGACACTATCAATAGAAAGGGTTATAACCCCTTTACCGTCAAGGTCTCTTTTGATGTTTTCTTTTGCAAGTTCTTCATCGTCACCACCTAAAGCAACAAGACCTTGTGCATATTCAACACCAGTATCTTTAGCTCGGCTTTTTGGATCTAGGAAATCACCTGTACGGTAGCTAGGAGTATAAGTAGTGCCTGAGGCTTCAGTGCCTGGAGCGATTGACTTACCTTTGAAATCCACTGACATCTCTTTGGCTGAGAAGACAAATGGGAATTCTTCTCCAGTAGGAGAAAGAACAGTAATTAATTGAAAGTCAATACCACCTTGCTCTTTGAAGGTGCTTCCAGAAACATCACCATAGACCTGCTCAACGGTTGTGTTGTTACGCGGACTAATGATTTTTGCTGGTACAAATTCAGCTTCTGCTCTCTTTGATCTAGCAACCTTTACATACACTTCAGTGGGGTGCATGCAGATATCAGTAAGACGTCCATCAATGCTGAATGATCCTTGAGATCCAGCAGATATTGTTGGGCAATCATTTGCTTTGCCGGTATTAACAACATCGGCAAATCTTGCATTACCCCTTTCTCCGGAGGCAGAGACACTACTTGGGGCAGCTATGAAGGTGAGACAGAAAGCAAGCGCCAGGGCTAGCAAAGGACGAAATCTCATGGATGGGAAGCCTAAAGGCCAAATGTATGCGGTATAAAAACCGCCCTATTACTCAGTTGGGAGCTTACAGGGGGAATTGCGCCTTATGTAGAGCCTTTTGCAGCTCTAAACAACTCGTAGCTTAATTATTTAGCTGAAAAATGGATATATTCCTTGAGATCTCTTCCAGCACAATGCTTTCCAGCCTATTATAGATTGAGAACAGGATTGTTAATTTTTTCTGATTTTGCCATTAATTGAATTTTTATAGCATCCAATAAATCATGAGCTATGGAGAATTTTGAATTTACTGGGATTTTTTGCATTTCATTTTCTGGACCTATCAACCATCCTCCGTTGAATTCTGATCCAAACCCTTGATTCAATCTGTCAATGGGATTTGCCATTAATAGATCGCAGCCTTTGTCCTGCTTTTTTGAAATTGCAAGTTTTTGTATTTCTCCATCACTGCCAGTTAACGCAGCAAAGCCAAGGAAAACTTGGTTTTCCTGTTTTCTCTTCACTAGTCTTGTAAGCAAATCTGGGACTATTTCAAATTTATCTTCAAAAGATTCTAAAAGTTTTTTCTTTCCTAGTTTAACTGAACTGCATTTCTTACTTTGTATATCTGCTATTGCTGCTGCCATTGCAATTACATCTGCAGAAGTTTGTAATTTCTCAAGTGCACAAAGCATATCGTTAGCGCTTCTTGCCTCAATAGAATTTAACCCTTCTAATAACGCTGGATTAATTTGCAGTGAACCATGAATTAAGTCGACTTTTGCACCCCTGAATCTTGCTGCTTGCCCTAATAAAACACCCATTTTCCCACTGCTTCGGTTAGTTAGATACCTTGCTGCATCAATATCTTCAATAGTTGCTCCTGTAGTGACCAATAGGTTTATTCCTTTCCAGTCTTTCCCCAGTGGAAATCTCTGTATTGCGGCACTTTCTAGTGCCAATTGAATTACTTCACAATTAGCCATTCGACCTTCGCCAATTCGATCGCATGCCAATAGACCTTCTGAGGGAGACAATGTAATTACATTTTGGAATTCTTGCAGTTGTCGCCAATTATTAATTACTGCTTGGTTATTCCACATTGCTGTATTCATTGCAGCAGCTGCAATGACAGGTCGCTCTGACGCTAAAAGTACACTTGCCGCTAAGCCTTCACTAAGACCATTGACCCACCTTGAAAGTGATGATGCGCTTAAAGGCGCAATTGCAATTAGATCTGCCCATTCAGCAAGTTCAATATGCAATGGTTTTCCCCGTCGAGGATCCCATTGGTCTTTGTCTTCATAGCAACGATTTCGACTTAAGGTGGATAGAGAGACAGGGCCAACGAAACGCGAAGCGCTAGGGGTGATTATGCATCTAACCTCTGCCCCAATTTTAATTAAGTTACTAATTAGAAGTGGAGTCTTTACCGCTGCGATGCTTCCAGTCACAATGACAAGAATTTTCTGGCCTTTTAATTTTTGAGTTTCATCAATCTTCATCAAATGGTTCCTGATCTATTAAATGATGGTAATTAAGAGTTAATTCTGGCCGGTGTATCGCTAGAGCTCTTAAAAGGTGCCAGTCACTTAAGCTATCAAAAGGACTAGTGTAGTCCTCTTCTTCTAGCCTTTCTGCTAGTTGAGCAGTTGATTGGTCGTCAAACTGTAATAGGAGTTCTTCAGTGATTTTAACGTTTGAGCAATTTAAAACTATATCTTTTTTAGCCATGGTTTCTTCAGTTAAATTGAATCCAATGCCCATTACTCATTCTATTAAAAAAAGGCAATTAATAAAAGCTTTGATTTATGAATACCATTTAAAAATTTGGGAGGCCATTCTTATCCCTGATTGATGGAATATTAAATGTTTGATGTTGACTTTATCTTCAATTCCTTGGTTCTACCTGCGAGAAGGAAATTAATGAAGTAAAAGAAGCTATTAAGAAAAAGTTCTTTTATGTCTCAATCAAAAAGGGAGCAGGTCGTAAGCCATCTTCGATACATCAGGCAGGAGCTGCGAGAGATGCATCAAGGAGTGTTGGATGATGGATTATTACCTGAACCAGGGGAAATTAGAGGAGTTATGGCACAAATGGAGGCTTTGCATGAATTGCTCGAAGGCAAATCAAAGTCCAAAGTGAAACAAGAAGATGCTTAGCTTCTTGTTATTTCTTTAATTACTAGCATGATTATTGGTTTGATAGAATTCAGACCTTGAATAATATTTCACTATCTTGTAATATTAAGTTAACACTTAATACTTATTACTTTAAATCTTCAACGCATTTGAAAATTTGAATTTTATTGGATGAAGTACCAGTCAACAGGTTTTAGCCGCAACATTGTAAATATCATTTCTAAATTAGATTTATGGGTTGTAAATCCATGGAGGAAGTATTCATTATTAATGATAATTTTTTTATTTGCATTTTCTTTTGGTAGTTCTATAGGAATGATTAATGGAGCGTTGGCCTTGATGGATCCGGTGGGAGCGTTTTTTACAGTTATTCTAATTGAATTTTTTGTTCGTTTAAGAAGATCAGAGATTAAGAGAAAAGAGGCAAGATCCATTTCAAGGCAGATTATAGATAGCTTTAGAATGGGTTTTGTCTATGGCTTATTTATGGAGGGATTTAAATTATTATAGAAAGGATATTTACACTACTAGTATCATAATTAGTTGATATTTGTTGCGGCAAGAAGGTAGAGGAGAGCCATCCTGATTGGTATTCCATTTGAAACTTGTTCATTTACTAAACAAATAGCATTATCTTCTAATAACTCACTGCTCAATTCGATTCCTCTATTAACAGGACCAGGATGCAATATAGGTATTTTTTTAGTGCAGGATTCTAACTTCTGGTGAGTAATCCCATATTCATGATGATATAAATCTAAGTTTGAAATGAGATTCTCACTCATTCTTTCTTTTTGAAGTCTTAATGCGATAAGTGCATCTGTATTTTTCAATGCCTCCATTAAGGACCTACAGATTGTAATTTGCCCACGTCTCTTAATTGGGTCTTCTTTTTGGCCAGAAGGAGGTTTATCAGCAAATTTTGCGAAGTCTTCAGGGAGTAGTGATTGAGGCCCACAGAGAATTACGTTTGCGCCACAACCAGTAAGACTCCACAGATTTGAACGAGCTACTCTTGAGTGAAGAATATCTCCAACAATCGTGATTGTTTTTCCATAAAGACTTCCTGGAGTACTTTGTCCATTTCCAAAATAATTCGTCAGTGTAAATAAGTCCAGAAGTGCTTGGCTTGGATGACTGTGAAGTCCATCACCACCATTGAGGATTGAAACTTTCTTATTTTTTTGATCCAAGTATTTTGCAAGTTGAGCAGGTACTCCAGCAGAGCTATGCCTTATAACAAGAACCTCTGCTCCCATGGATACATAGGTCATAACAGTGTCAAGAGGAGTCTCACCTTTAGTTAAGGAGCTTGAGGACGGTGAAAAAGACTGCACGTCCGCAGATAGTTTTTTTGCTGCAAGTTCAAAGCTACTTCTAGTTCTTGTGCTTGGTTCGAAAAATAAAGTTGCTATTAGACGTCCCTGCAATGCTGGTAATTTTCTTGCTCCTGCTTGAGGCAGTTTCTTAAAGCGATTAGCAAGTTGAAGAACCTCTTTATAGTCCTCTGCGGAGAAGGAGGATAAATCAATAATGTGTTTATGTTTCCAGTTGCTCATGGCCCTTCTTCCAATCTTGGCTCCCAAGATTCCAAAACTGATGGGCAACGATCTCCTTTAGCTCGTTTGCTAACACTTCGACTGCTTTTCATGTACCATCTCCATCGAAGATTTGTTGCTTTTGAAATACCAATCCTTGTTGTTTGAATAAGTTGTTTCATATTTTTGGCTGATCGTCCTTTACTGATCCATATACCATTCTCCTCAGAGACTAGTAAATTGTCATGACTTCTGTTCAATCCAAATCTATTTGCTAATAATCCTGGCCCTGCTGCAACACGTGTATGTTCATTTGGAATAGCTATTGCTCTAAGAAGGACACCATTAGCCCAACCTGATTTGTAAGTAACTATATTCACACAGTGATATATACCATAAGTGAGATAAACATATAAACGACCAGGGTCACCAAAAAGAGTTTCGTTTCGTGCAGTTCTTTTATGAAAGCCATGGCAACCAGGCTCTGATTGACAATAGGCTTCAGTTTCAACAATTACACCCCAGAGAAGTTGCTGATTAGTTTTGCGCTTCACAAGTAGGCAACCTATTAAGTTAGGAGCCACTAATTCCGAAGGCTTACAAAAAAAATCAGTTTGTAATGGTGAATGATCTATTTTTTAATAGAGATAATGAATAAGTGAAATTACTTTTTATAAAGCTCTTTCTACAACTATAAGTACTCTCTCACACTAGATTCAATTAATAGTCAATTAAATAAATGAACAAGAAGCCAAAGGCAATTAACCCATTTTCTGATGAGAATAATCCCACTATGCGATTAGAACTTTTTACTTGGCCAGAAGTAGATGAATACCTGCGGCATTGCAAAGGGATTATTTTGCCCATTGGTTCAACTGAGCAACATGGTCCAACTGGTGCAATAGGAACAGATGCATTAACTGCAAAAGCTGTAGCCCATGAGGTTGGAAAGAGAACTGGTGTCCTTGTTACGCCTACTCAACCATATGGTATGGCAGAGCATCATCTTGGCTTCGCCGGAACAATGAGCCTTAGGCCTGAAACATTACTTGAATTAGTTCATGATCTTTTGATATCTCTTGCTATGCATGGATTTGAAAAAATTTTTATTGTTAATGGGCATGGAGGAAATATTGCAACTATTAAGGCTGCATTCTTCAAGGCTTATCGGACCATCTCAACTATGGAATTCTCAGAATCTAAATTATTTCAATGTAAATTGGCCAATTGGTTTATGACTCCAGAAGTATTCAAAGAGGCTCACTCTCTTTATGGTGACAAAGAGGGGCAACATGCAACCCCTAGCGAGATTGCACTCACCTTGCATCTTGAGCCAAGCTTATTAAGCAAGCAATGTGAACTCCCGCCACCTTCTCCAGCTGGTCCGATATATGATTATAAAGACTTTCGTCAACGATACTTTGATGGCAGAATGGGGTCAGACCCATTTCTGGCTAATGCAAGAGATGGCGAAAAGTTTTTAGATAAAGCAGCATCTGCTTTATCTAAAAACTTATTAGATTTTCTTCAAGAACCATGACAAGAATCACCTCTGATGATGTACGCAAAGTTGCGCAGCTTTGTCGTTTGGAGATCTCTGAGGATGATATTGAAAAATTTTCAAATCAACTTGAAGGAATTCTAGAATATATTGCTCAACTTGATAGAATTGATACCCTGAATGTACCTCCAACAACTAGAGCAGTTGAGGTTGTGAATGTATTTAGAGAGGACACTATAGTCTCATCTAGCTCTGATGTTCGCGATAAAATTTTGGACCTCGCTCCTCAAAGGGAAGGTGAATTTTTTAGAGTTCCAAAGATACTTTCAGAATAATTAAAATTAATATCTATCTGGTATTACTGCAGTCTTACGTAGAAGATATATCCATCTTTTTCGCAACTTCTTAGTTGGTATTAGATTAGCTAATGGCCTCATTTTACTTCTACTCTTTTTGTGACTTCTTACTCCTAGGAGAATGTCATAAAGAAAGTTAAGACTATCTTTTTTTGTCTCAAAAATACCCATTCTTTGTGGAGAGCCTTTTTCATCCAATAAGGGTTTAGTGACTTCATAGGCTGGTTTATATTCAAACCAAGGAATAGAAGGCCATAAATGATGAACAAGGTGATAATTTTGACCCATGATAAGTATATTCATTATTCGACTTGGATATACCCTTGAATTTTTCCATTTATTTCGAGCCATAAATGGTCTATGAGGTAAATAATCAAAGAATATTCCGAGAGTTACCCCGACCATTAATGCGGGTCCAAACCACAAATTGTATATGACATTCATAAAATTAAAATGTATTCCTGCGATTACAATTGTTATAAAAAATGAGCGTTCGAGTCCCCATTGAATGAGTTCATATTTTCTCCATAATTTCCTCTGAAAAAAGAAATATTCATGATAAAAAAACCTAGGAGCAATTAACCATACGGGGCCAAAAGTGCTGACTATATGATCTGGGTCATTTTTGGGATCATTTACATGTGAGTGATGTTGAAGGTGAACTCTAGTAAATACTGGGAAGCTAAACCCTAACAATATTGCTGCACCATGCCCCATAGCTTGGTTCACCCATTTATTCGGGTGTGCTGCTTTATGGCATGCATCGTGAATCACAGTGCCTTCCATATGTAGCGCAATGAATGCAAGCCCCACTAGTGTGGGAAGTGGCCAAATACCTTTGTACCACTGCCAGATCGCTAAAAAGGCTATTGCGTAACCCCCAATAAATAAACCCACAGTTGGATTTAGTAAATCTGGTGGATCTAAGTATTCTTTAATACGTTTTTGCCAAAAAGTCGAAGATTGAAAATGGGAAGATTGATCTTTCCTTTGTATGGTGTTTATTGTTTTTTTCATGGATCTTTTGAATTACAACATAGAAACAAACACATGCCTATTTACACATTAAATGATGCCCACCGGGAGACTTGAACTCCCACGACCGAAGTCACTGGTACCTAAAACCAGCGCGTCTACCAATTCCGCCAGATGGGCCAATGGATGTTAATAATCCTTAGCCTTGTTTACTATAGCGGCTAATACGACATTTTTTTTAAGCTGGTCGATCATTATCTATAGATTCACAAAGATCTTTTAGGATTGACTTTATCTAAATTTCATATCAGAAAACTTGGCGGACTACTGTAAGGGAAGTATATGATTTAGGTAGTTAATAATCTCTTTTTCATTCAAAAAATGAGCTTATTTAGGAACCTTGGACAAAATAGGTATATGAATAGTTATTTTTGAAATTATGTTTGCATTGGTGATTGGATATCTTGCTATTTCGTTAGGATCTTTAATTTTGCTGCTTTCCCTCTTGCTTACTGAGTTAAGTCGACCTAGAGATGCACTTTGGTCAGCAATAATTATGCTTTTAGGCTTAGTGCTGATAAATAGTTATGAAAGTCTGAATGGCTCACCAATGCTTGCAGTATTCTTTAGCTCTCTAATTATTTCGAGACTTCTTGTAGAGATCTCTCAGTATAGATGGCAGCAACTTGGTGAAAAAGAGAAGGCCTCCTTGAAGACTTTGAATCGTTGGAAAGATAGTATAAAACAGGTTTTTTTAGCTTCAACAAAATTAGGCTCTATCTTTTTAGAGGTGTTTAAACTTTTTAAGCCTAAGTCCAAGCCAAGCGAAATCGGGAAAAAGTGGGTTAGGCCAGAAATTGATGATGAAAGAAAATCTTCAGAAGGCAATATCAGATCCTCCCATGAGGTTAGTATTGGAGAAAATACTTTAGTTTCCGATCAGATTGCCGCACTAAAATCGGGGAATAAATCTTCCGACATTTCATAATCTTCTTTAATCAATCATCATTGTGAATAACGAGAAAAAAAAGGATGCTATCAACCCTCCTTCCTACAAAGAAACTTTAAACCTTTTAAAGACAAATTTTTCTATGCGGGCAAATTCAATTGTGCGTGAACCTGAGCTGCAAAAATTTTGGGAGAGTGAAGGTATTGATTTTTCTCTTGGCTTAGAAAATAAAGGAAAAATCTTTACTTTGCATGATGGCCCCCCATATGCAAATGGAGATCTTCATATGGGGCATGCTCTTAATAAAATTCTTAAAGACATAATAAATAAATATCAGATCATGAAGGGCCGTAAGGTCAGGTTTGTTCCTGGATGGGATTGTCATGGATTACCGATTGAATTAAAAGTTTTGCAGACCCTCGGTAGAAAAGAGAGAGAGGAATTGACTCCCATAAAGTTGCGAAAGAAGGCAGCTGCTTATGCTCACAAACAAATAGCAAGTCAGAAAGATGGTTTCCGTAGATGGGGAGTCTGGGCTGATTGGGAAAATCCTTACCTGACGCTTCAGAAAGAATATGAAGCTGCTCAGATTAGATTATTTGGTGAAATGGCTCTTAAGGGATATATCTATCGTGGCTTAAAGCCTGTTCATTGGAGCCCTAGTTCTAGAACAGCTTTAGCAGAAGCAGAGTTGGAATATCCAGAGGGCCATACAAGCCAAAGTGTTTATGTGTCATTCCCAGTTGTTCAAATCCCGAGCCAATTGAATGAATTACTTATCCAACAAGGCTTGCATTTACCCCTTCATGAAAAGGAATTAAGTGTCAAACTTAAAGCTGCAGTCTGGACAACAACTCCTTGGACTTTGCCTGCAAATGCTGCTATCGCAATTAATGAAAATGTTGAATATGTTTTTGCTAGAAGCCAAAATAATCAATTTATTATTTTAGCTGCAGATCTGTTAGAAGAAGTAAGTGGAGAGATTGGCCACTCATTTGAAAAAGTAGCAGTTATAAAAGGTCTTCTGCTTGACGGAGCATTATATAAGCATCCTTTATTTGATAGAGTTTGTCCTTTTGTTATAGGTGGAAGTTATATCACTACTCAATCAGGTACAGGAATAGTTCATACAGCTCCTGGTCATGGGATTGATGATTTTAATACAGGAATTAAATATAATTTACCTATAATTTGCCCTGTTGATGAGAAGGGAATATTTACTTCTGATGCAGGTCGATTTGAAGGCTTAAATGTTTTGAAGGATGCTAATGATGTGATAATTAAAGATTTAATAGAGGCAGGTAATCTGTTGAAAGAAAGACCATATATTCATAAATATCCTTATGATTGGAGAACCAAGAAAGAAACTATTTTTCGCGCAACTGAACAATGGTTTGCCTCTGTCCAAGGTTTCCGAAGTGATGCTTTAGATGCAATAGATGAAGTGGAATGGCTCCCTTCATCAGGCAAGAAACGTATAAAAAGTATGGTTTCTGATAGAGGAGATTGGTGTATTTCTAGGCAACGTACATGGGGAGTCCCGATTCCAGTATTTTATTCAAAGGAAGGTGATAAAGTTCTTCTTAATAAAACCACGATTAGTCATATTCAGGATTTGATAAAGAAGTATGGATCTGATGTTTGGTGGGAATTAGATGAATCTGATCTTTTGCCTAGTTCTTATTCCTCAGAAGCACATAAATGGCAAAAGGGCACAGATACTATGGATGTCTGGTTTGATTCTGGGTCTAGCTGGGCAGCAGTTACTTCTAGGAATAATGATATGAATTATCCAGCTGATCTTTATCTAGAGGGTTCAGATCAACATCGAGGTTGGTTTCAGTCTTCATTACTTACTTCTGTAGCTGCATCTGGCCATTCGCCATACTTAAAAGTTCTCACCCATGGATTTGCCCTAGATGAGAATGGGCGAAAGATGAGTAAGTCTTTAGGTAATATTATAGATCCTTCCGTAATTATTAATGGTGGAAATAATAAGAAATTAGAACCTGCTTTAGGTGCAGATGTTTTGAGATTGTGGGTAAGTTCCGTTGATTACTCAGTGGATGTACAAATTGGCTCTAATATTCTACGTCAGTTATCTGATGTGTATAGAAAAGTAAGAAATACAGCAAGGTACTTATTAGGCAACCTCCACGACTTTGATCCTTCTCAGAACTCTTTTAACATTAAAAACTTATCTATTTTGGATCGATGGATGCTGAATAGAACCGCTGAAATCATCGATCAGATTTCAATTGCATATGAAAATTATGAGTTTTCCAAATTCTTTCAGTTATTACAAAGTTTTTGTGTAGTTGATTTATCTAACTTTTACTTAGATATAGCTAAAGACCGTTTGTATGTAAGTGCTCCTTCTGATAATAGGCGACGTTCATGTCAGTATGTCTTATCTTTGATTGTGGAAAATCTGTCTGTAATTATAGCTCCTGTGTTATGCCATATGGCAGAAGATATATGGCAAAATATTCCTTATAAATTGAAGGAAAAATCAGTTTTTAAAAGAGGCTGGCCTAAGACTCCTAGCCTTTGGAAAAATGACTCTCTAAATGACGTAGTTTACCAATTGCGAGAATTAAGAGCATCAGTTAACAAAGCCTTAGAAGATTGCAGAATTAGACAAAAGTTAGGTTCCTCTCTTGAGGCATCAGTAAGAATTCAACCGAGTAGTGACTCTTTAAAGGATGCATTGAGATACATGGAAGAAAATGGCAACCCAGAAGTAGATAGATTGGTTGATTGGTTAATTGTTTCTAAAGTCCAAATTGGTGGAGAGCCATGGGCAGAGGTCTTGTTTAATGAAGAGGATAGTATGGGTATTATTGAGGTCTCTAAAGCAAGAGGATTAAAGTGTGAAAGATGTTGGCATTATGAAGTTGATATAGGCGAAAACTCAACTTATAAATCCTTATGCAGTAGGTGTATTAATACATTAGGACGTTTGTCTTAAATTCTTTATAGTTAAATAAGCAATATACTTAGTCAGTTTGCAGATATATCAACTTATAAAAAAATTAAAAGTCTCCAGCAATTCGACCTTTTTTAGGAAATCTTATAATTAACCATTGTACTAGTCCAACAATATAAATAATTAATCCTAGATAACCAACAAAAGCTGATAATACCTCTGTCCAGCTAGCTCCAAAGAGAAAATTAAATGTGTTTTTTATTACTTGATTTAGCCCTGATGGTGCTTCTCTCCATAGCGGACATTGATAACTTTCTATTTGATTGAGACAATTTAAGCTTTTGAATGAGAGTGATGCATAGAAACAGCCATAACCACTTAGGGCCCATCTCCATGCTTTCAACACAAAAGGCAAAGCTTTCTTGGGGGGAAACTCTCTAAGCTCTTCATTAAGATCTATCCAAAACCACACACATATAATCATTAAAAATGGCGATAGAAAGGAGGTTAAATAACCTATAGATCTATTCCCTGTTAAAAGAAGCATGCTAACAAGCATTAGACTTGCAACTTTCCAATAGATTGATAAGAGACGAATTATTGAAGGCTCCTTTTTTATTGTTGACCAAATAAAGAGTACTAATGGAATTCCAAAAGCAAATGTGGCACCAAGCCTATAGCTTAGCCAAACAAGTGAGCGGTATGAAATCTCTGACACGGAGAAAATTTTAACTTATTTATTATCAACCTATAAACGCTCTTAAGTAGGCTAACGCTAGGAAATTAGTAAAAACTTCTCAATAGTGCGCCAACACGTTAATCCGTTAAGTCATTTTTTTCAGCTCGAAAAAGATCTTCCTGAGATCTCTGCATTATTTACAAATATTGATTTGCCTATTCATCTTGATATTGGCTGTGGGAGAGGGCATTTCCTTCTTGAAATGGCTGCCTCTAATAGTCAATGGAATTTTCTTGGTCTTGAGATTAGAGAATCTTTGGTAGTGGGAGCTGAGAAAGATAGAGTTGAATTAGGTTTAAAGAATTTAAGTTTTTTATTTTGCAATGCAAATGTAAGTTTAAAGCATTGGTTGCGAAACTTCGGTAAAAATAAGGTTAAAAGAGTATCCATTCAATTCCCTGATCCTTGGTTTAAACAAAGGCATAGGAAACGAAGAGTCTTAACTCCTTCGTTCTTATCTTTACTGGCTGATAATTTAGACATTGGATCGGAATTATTTATTCAGAGCGATGTTCAGAGCATTATGAGTGAAATGACTAGTTTGATTGATCTTAGCAAATACTTTAATAGTAAATTTCCTGATAGTGAATTATCTACAATTTCAAATCCCTTCCCCATACTTACAGAAAGAGAAAAGTATGTAATAAGAAAAGGGTTAAAGGTTTACCGCCAGATTTATTATAGAAATTCTAAAGATATTAAATAATTATAAGTTTGGTTCTATTTTAATAATCAATTGAATTCCTCTGATGCAATTTTTGAAATTGTTGATGACCAAAATTCTACTATTGATTCATCGCTCGACTCAACCATTATTCTAAGCAATGCTTCAGTTCCACTCTTTCTTATAAATATTCGACCTTCTTGACCCATTGCTAATTCGGCTTTCTTAACAGATGTTTGAAATTTTCTTGACTGACCCAAAAAGTCTTTATTAATTCTTGGATTTATAGGAACATTTATTAGTTTTTGAGGATAAGGTTTGAAACTTTGGTCCACCAATCCTTCAAGCTTTAATCCTTTTTTTTTGCATATGTTAGAAATCTGTAGAGCTGTCAAAAAACCATCACCAGACAATCCATTTATTGTTGACAAAATATGACCTGACTGCTCTCCCCCTAAAGCTGCTTGTTTTTCTACCATTACTTTGTGCACATTTTGATCCCCAACTGGAGTTCTTTCTAGAATTCCACCTTGAGTAATCCATGCTTTTTCAAAACCTAGATTGGACATAACAGTTGAGACAAGTCTGTGATCTGGAAGCGCGTTTTTTTCTTTTAGAGCCGATCCCCATAAATAAAGAATATTGTCCCCATCAACAACACGTCCTCTTCCATCTATTGCAATCATCCGATCCGCATCACCATCAAATGCGAATCCAATCTCAGATTTTGTTTCTAACACTGCTCTCTGAATCTCTGCAAGGTGAGTAGAACCACAGTTGACATTTATTTGGTTTCCATTTGGTTTTGCGTTCAGGCTTGTGACCTTAGCCCCAAGTGCCTGGAACAAGCTTTCTCCACATGCAGTAGCAGAACCCCAACATAAATCTAGAACAATAGGCGTGCCTTTTAAATCTTCTATTTCAAGCGTTTGAATTAGACTTTCTTCATATTCTTTGAGTAATTCATAGCGACAAATGCAATTATTTCTGGTGTGGGAAATAATTCGTGACTTCTCTTGCAACCCCTTGTCAATAATACTTTTCTTTTGTGAAGAAAGCTTCTCTCCATTGAAGTCAAATATTTTTATCCCATTATCCTCTGGTGGATTATGACTTGCAGAGACCATGAAGCCTCCAGCAGCATCATATTTCTTGATTAAAAGAGGTACGGCAGGGGTCGGACATAGT
>QCPK01000009.1 GCA_003212555.1 Prochlorococcus sp. AG-436-K22
AGGAAATAAAGAACGAGTTCAACCATATGAAGGGGTAATAATTGCTAAGCGACATGGAGGTGTAAATCAAACAATTACTGTTCGTCGCATTTTTCAAGGAATTGGCGTCGAGAGAGTTTTTATGGTTCATAGCCCCCAAGTTGCTTCTATAAAAGTTGAGCGTCGCGGTAAAGTAAGAAGGTCGAAGCTCTTTTACCTGCGTGATCGCGTTGGTAAAGCGACCCGAGTCAAGCAGCGCTTCGATCGCTGAGGTTTCGACCTCGTTCATTTCAAATACCAATGTACAAAATTGGTAATAGGGCATCTAAAATGCGCCGTTAGTTCAGTTGGTAGAACGCAGGTCTCCAAAACCTGATGTCGGGGGTTCAAGTCCTCCACGGCGCGTTAGCAACCCTTTCAGTAGTTTCTTTTTTTACGAATGGAGTTAGACCTTCAACCTGGTGATGTCGTAAAGGTCCTTGAGTCTGCAGCTCTAGGCTGGGTTAGGGCACGTGTAATACGAGTCAAATCTGGTGGTCGAGTTGTAGTACAAAGCGATCAGGGAAGAGAGTTCACTGCTAGAGGCAATCAAGTTAGGCTCATTGAACCGGCGGGCTTCCGTCCATGAGACCTAATAACTTTCTTCATTTTTTAAGTTATTTTTAAAGAGAAATAACAACCTTCTAAAACAAGGCTGATTTAAAGGTTGACGGAAGAGAGGTTATAGGTTGATACTTCTTTTGCCGGGCTTAAGGCATTAGGGAATCCCTAGAATCATCCAACAAGTCCTCTTCAAGACTGGGACCGTAGTTCAACTGGTTAGAGCACCGCCCTGTCACGGCGGAAGTTGCGGGTTCGAATCCCGTCGGTCCCGTATCCAAATTGACTAAAACTCTTGACAGTCAGAGTAAGACTCGCACCAAGTCCCACAGGTCATTTACATATAGGGACAGCAAGAACAGCCTTATTCAATTGGTTATATGCCCGTAAAAAAAATGGGGTGTTTTTACTTAGAATAGAAGACACTGATAAAGAGAGGTCCAAATCAGAGTTTACAAAAAATATCCTTGATGGACTTCAGTGGCTTGGATTGAGTTGGGATGAACAACCAGTGCTTCAATCTGAGCGCATTGATGAACATCGAAAAGCAATTATATCTTTGCTCAAGAAAGGATTTGCTTATAGATGTTATGCAACTGAAGCAGAGCTTCAAATCATGAGAGATATCCAAGCAAAAGCAGGAGAGGCGCCTCATTATGACAATCGCCATAGAAATCTGACATCAGAAGAAGAAGCTAAATTCATTCAAGAAGGAAGGACTTCCGTCATTCGTTTTCGAATTGATGAAAAAGCAACAATTACCTGGAATGACATTGTTAGAGGTCCAATGCAATGGAATAGCAAAGACCTAGGTGGAGACATGGTTATTTCGAGGAGAGCTCCAGCCAATGAGATCGGGGATCCTCTATACAACTTAGTCGTGGTGATTGATGATGCCGAAATGAAGATCTCTCATGTAATTCGTGGTGAAGACCATATATCAAATACTGCGAAGCAAATCCTTCTTTATCAAGCTCTAGATCTTCCTCAACCAGTCTTTGCACATACTCCCTTGATTTTGAGCCCTGAAGGCAAAAAGCTTTCAAAAAGAGATGGCGTTACTTCAATTAGTGATTTTAGAAAAATGGGATATACCTCAAATGCTTTAACCAACTACATGACACTTTTAGGCTGGTCGCCACCTGAAGATATGGAAGAAAGATTTAACTTAAAAGAATCATCTCTAGTTTTTGACTTTGACAGAGTAAACAAAGCAGGTGCAAAATTTGACTGGGATAAACTCAACTGGCTTAACGCCCAAGAAATCCACGATTGGACTCCTGAAAAACTTCTAGAAGAGTTAAAACCTATCTGGATTTCAGAGGGCTGGCTCTTGCCTGACAAAGAGTGGGGTTTAAAGCTAGCTAAACTTATAGGTCCATCCCTAACTCTAGTTAATGATGGACTTGAAGAAAGTCGTATTTTCTTTGATGAGCCTTCTCTACAAAGTGATGGTATTAAGCAATTGGAAATGGAAGGTGCTAAAGAAGTTTTGAGTCATATCTCAAAAAAAATTGAACAAGAAAAATGGGATGGACGGAATGATGATATAGCAAAAAACTTAATATCTGATTGTGCTAAGTCCTTAGGAGTCAAGAAAGGATTGATTATGAAAAGTCTAAGAGCAGCTCTGATGGGAACTCTTAAAGGTCCAGATCTAATCTCATCATGGGGGTTACTTGCAATGCAATCTAAGGACCTTGCTAGGTTAAAGAAGGTCATTTACTGATCTAAAATAACTCTTTAGTCCTCTGCAAGTAATCCTAATTTTTCAGCTAATGGTTTCGCTGTTAAGCCTTGGATCCCTACAGTCATAAGAATAGTTAGAAAAACTAAACCTTGTAGTCTGCCTGCTCCTAGGACGCCAGCTTGTTCAAGACGAATTGCAAAAAGAGATGCAACTGCAGCCGTAACTATACCTCTAGGTGCAAGCCAGCCAAGAAACAATCTTTGCTTGATATCTAAAGGCAGTCCAATCGTTGCAAGGCTTACAGCTAGAGGTCTTACTACAACCATTAAAACAAGTACGCAACTTACACCTCCCCAACCAAGAGGACTTAATTCACTCCAAGAAACATCAGCAGCAAGAAGCGGAAAAAGCATTGTGATGGCAAGTTGTGCCAACTCTCTTATTAATTCATCTAATTTATCCACCTCAATCGAAGGACTTCTCCCCACAATGAAACCAGCAGCAACTGAAGCAGGTAAACCTGATTCAGGCAATATCCATTCGCAAATCCCATAAAGAAGAAAAAGAACTCCAAGAGTTACTTGCAATCTAATTCCTATTGCAGAATCAGTTTTTATCCTTTTTAAAGCTTCTGAAAGAATCCACCCTGCAAATGAACCAATAATGACTCCGCCCCCCAATCTGGCTAACAATCCAAAGATCAATTCTCGCCATCCATGTAAATCCCCAACCAACAGTTCAAGCAAAAGTAAGGCTAAGACAGCTCCGACGGGTTCTAGGACAAGACCCTCTGCCTCAAGAACATCACCCAAAGGAGAAGCAAGTCTTATTTGTTGCACAAGTGGAGTCACAACCGTAGGACCAGTTGCTAAAACAATCGCACTGTATACAGCTGCGACATTCCAAGCTAATCCAGCAAGAAGATGCGCAATGAGCCAAACAGCTCCTAAAGAGATAAAGAGCCTTATAACTAAAATCCGAAAAACAGTAGATTTTATAGTTTCGCCTGGAAGCCTAAGATTCAATCCCCCATCAAATAGAACAAGGCTAACAAGTAATCCAACTATAATTTCAAGTCCTTGACCCAAATCAAGAGGTTCAACAAGGCCTAATCCAGACCTACCTATTAGCAGTCCAGAAAGTAGAAGCAATACAACGCCAGGGAAGCCAGTGATCACTGACAACAGTCTTGCTCCAGCACCAGCAAAAACCGTAACCCCCCAAAGCAGTCCAAGCCTCTCAGGAGTCATAGAGAATAAAAAGCTGAGTAATCAGAATCAATCAGAGTCAATAACCTTGCATAATAGAAATCATATCCATGACTAGTCTCATAGAACTTACATTTACTTTTCTTTTCAACTCCTTTAAATCTGTTGCGGGGATTAAACAAAACAACTGATTCAAAAGAAAATAAATGCATTATGAAGGAATAGATTTATAAAGGGCTGTTATAGGCTCTAATTTAGATCTGCAGCTAAATTATTTTCCTCCAAAAAGATTATTAGCCAAGATTAAAACAAACAATCCAATAATCAACCCTACGGAAGCCATTCGCCCATTCCAAATTTCTGCTTGAGGAGTAAAGCCTCTTTTCCACGCATTGAGTTCTGATTTAGTAACAGATGGAGCATCTTTTTTCTTATTAGCATCAGTAGAAGAAAAATTCATAACTTAAAATCCAGAAAAAAGAAAGTTATAAAAGGCATTTCAAAATGGCGGATTAATTTGATAGAGGAGATTTGACTTATCTAAAGGATGCCTTGCTGAAACACCAAGTTCTATAGAACTAGTCCTCGATTCTGATTTTAAGCGTAATAACCCCGCGGCGCCTATCATTGCTGCGTTATCTGTACAAAAACTTTTCGGTGCCATATATATTTTAATTAACTCCTCAGAAGCCCTTTGAAACATCATCTCTCTTAATCGATGATTAGCTGCCACACCTCCAACCAATACTAAGGAGTCAAGTTGATTATCAGTAGCACATTTGATACTTCTATCTACCAATACTTCAGCAACAACATTTTCAAAGCTAGCTGCAAGATTGGATAAAGGAAGTTCTAGGTCTGATGAATTAAGACGTTCAACTTGGCGTAAAACTGCTGTTTTTAAACCACTAAATGAAAAGTCGTAAGGGTAAAAGCCCCCTTCAGGCCTAGAAACTCTACCTTTTGGAAAAGAGAAAAACTTAGGGTCACCCTTTTCTGCTATCTTCTCAATCTCTGGTCCCCCCGGATAAGATAGTCCTAATAATCTGGCAACCTTATCAAAAGCTTCACCAGCTGCATCATCATGACTTCGGCCAAGCCTGGTATAACTTAAATCTGTATCAACCTTAATTAATTCTGTATGTCCTCCACTGACCAATAACACTAAGTAAGGAGGAGAAGGTGCAGAATCAGAAAGGAAAACTGATGAAAGATGCCCCTCCAAGTGATGAATACCTAAAAAAGGGCGATTATGAAGGCAAGCCAATGTTCGAGCTGTTATCGATCCAACCAAAAGAGCACCTGTTAATCCAGGGGTTACTGTTGCAGCTATTGCATTCACATTAGAAATACTTATTCCTGATTCATCTATTGCTTTTTCTAGAAGAAAAGGCATTTTTTCCAAATGTCTTCTTGAGGCAATTTCTGGAACAACCCCTCCCCATTGAGAATGTTCCTCAGCTTGTGAAGCAATACAATTAGCCAAAATTTGGAACTTTCCCTCATGAAATTGGACAACTGCTACGGCTGTCTCGTCACAACTTGTTTCGAGGGCAAGTACTGTTTGCGTCATTTAGGCGTATCTCATTTAACTTAGTGGTAGTGAATCCTGTTCTTATAAGACAGGTTAAATAAGGATTCGAACTAATGCGTCGTCTCTTCTCAATTATTCTTTCTGCGTTCCTTCTTTTAGGCTTAGCTCCTATTGCGAAGGCAGCAGCAGGTCCAGCTCTTAATGAAGACAGACCTTCTACTGAATTCAATGCTTCTGGGTTAACTCTTTGCTCAGAAAATTCCCGTTTCCAAGAACGCGCCGGCGGTGCATCTACTCCAAAGGACATCGCCAGGTTTGAGCGATATAGCAAAGCAAAATGTGGAGATGATGGCTTGCCTCATTTAATTATTGGGGCAACTATTGAACCTTGGGGTGCTTGGGCAAACCGTGGTCAAGAGGGAAACATATTAATTCCCGCTCATATCTTTATTTATGTAGCTGGAATAATTGGTTGGTCTGGTAGGGAATACCTCAGAGCCACCAAACAACTTAAGAATCCTGCTGACAATGAAATTTTCATTGATTTTGCCTTGGCTAGAAAATGCCTAATAAAAGGTGCAGCATGGCCAGTTGAAGCAAACAAGCAGGGAAGAAGTGGGGATCTTCGTGAAAAAGATGAAAACATTACGTTAAATGGTCCTCGTTAAAAAAAAGGTACTTTGACCTTTCATAGATCTCGTTGTTCATCTACTAAATCATGTTCAAAATTTTCCAAACAAAGTTGTTCAGATCAGCTCCTGTAGTTGGTTCCCTTTGGGTTCTCCTAACAGCAGGCATCCTTGTTGAATGGCAACGATTCTTTCCAGATCTACTATTCCACCCGATGTAAGTACATTCTTAAATAATAAAATAAGAAGACTAAGTTTTGATTAGTCTTCTTATTTCATCTAAAGCAGTATCTATATTGTCGTTAATTACTATTGCGTCAAATTCTGACTGAGCATCTATCTCATATTTAGCCCTGTTTAGACGACGATTAATATCATCCTCAGAGTCAGTTGCTCTTCCTCTAATCCTTTTTTCAAGCTCTCTAAAGCTTGGGGGGGCTATAAATATTTGGAAGGCATCTTTAAATGTTTTACGAATCTGCCTAGCTCCATCCAATTCAATCTCAAGTAAAACTTTCTTACCAATTGATAATTTTTTTTGAACTTCGGCTCTAGGAGTCCCATATAAATTCCCAGCAAATTCGGCCCATTCTAGAAAACCATCTTCTTTAATTAAATTCTTAAAATCTTTTTGCTTTAAGAAGAAATAGTGTTTACCATCAACTTCCCCATCTCTAGGAGAACGAGTGGTGGCAGAAATAGAAAGCCAAATGTTTTTATCTTCTTCAATTAGTTTCTTGACCAATGTCCCCTTCCCCACTCCACTAGGTCCAGTAATCACTTTCAATCCATATTTGTACATAGTCATAGCATTCATCCAATTCCAGTCACAGGCTAGCTAAAGATGGATAATAGCAATCTTCAATCTACAGATCAAACTAAGCCAAGACTTCAAACGATGGATATCACATCGCTAAAAGCTGTTCTTGCAGATTTACGAAAAAAAATAGTTCCTGGTCGATTCGAGAAAGTCCAACAATTAGACAACTCCACGCTCCAAATTGCGTTTCGAGTTTTAGAGGGCTTAGTTTGGATTGAGCTTAGTTGGAATTCCGAATCAGCAAGAATTGTGGAAATAAAGGCTCCTAAAAAGATTGAGGGAGAGAGTACTTTAAGTAAACAGATCAGATATGGTCTACGTGGACTGGCTCTAATAGAGTTAAGACAAGAAGGTTTTGATCGTATAGTTGAATTGGGCTTTTCCTTTAGACCAAATGAAGTCATCAAGAAGAAATTACTCCTAGAAATAATGGGTAGGCATAGCAATATCCTGTTTTTAGATGAGAAAAAACAAGTAATAACATTAGGCAAGCAAATAAGGAATAATAAATCTCGTTTAAGGCCCATTAGCACTGGGGACCCTTATATCTCGCCTCCATCTTTACAAGGGATAAAACCCAAAAAAGATGAAATCTTTGAGAAATGGCGTAATAGTCTTTTAATTCTCCCATTAACACTAAAGCAAGCTTTAAAGAAAACCTTCCAAGGAATTAGCCCTGCATTTATTCTTCAATTAGCTAGTGAAGAAAAAGAAGCTGCAAATAGACTTGTTAATCTACCTGTCCAACAATTGTCAAAAGCTGAGTGGGAGAAACTATTCTTTCGTTGGAACATCTGGTTGAAAACTCTAGAAAAAGAAAACTTCTTTCTAGCCTTCAACGGCCCGACTCCTTATAGGGTATGGGGAGAGAGTCCATCCAAGCAGGACAGCAAAGAAAGCATTAGTCTTCGTCTAGGAAATTACTACAAGACATATTTAACTGAAAAAAATCTGACTTTTGCATTCATAGCACTATGCAAAGAACTAGAGAAAAAAAGAGACACTGAAGAAAAAGAATTAAAAAAACAAGAACTTTTGTACTCAAAAATATCAGAGGTAAACTCTATAAAAGAAATGGCTGACAGTATTCTTTCATCAACTAAACCCAGCAAGGCAGATATAAAGAAAGCTCAAAAATTATATTTACAAGTAAAGAAACTTCGCAGATCAAAAATAATTTTAATAGAGAGAATTGAGTTACATAAGGGTAGGATTAATTTCATAAACGAAACAGATTTATTTCTAAACTATATAATTAATAATCAAAATAATCTTGATAGCGAAAAGCTGGAAAGCATCCATGAGCTACAACAAGATTTAGAAGGATTCATTTTAGGAAAGAAACAAACCAGATCCAATAGACAAATCAGCAAGAATAAGTCAGACAATATCCTTCGGTTGAACAGTCCAAATGGATTAGAGATCCAAATAGGGAGAAATCATCGGCAGAACGAATTTATTAGCATTAAGAATGCTAATAAAGGAGATATATGGTTTCATGTCCAAGAGTGTCCTGGCAGTCACATCATCATAAAGGCTGCCCATGGAAAGGCAGAAGACCTAGACATAGAGGTTGCTGCTAATTTGGCTGCTTTTTTTAGCAAAGCCAAGCACAATAATAAAGTGTCAGTTTTAATGGTCCCAACAAATAAACTTCAGAAACTCAAAGGTGCTGCCCCAGGAATGGTGACACCTAAGGAAATCAAAGTTTTGTGGGGCCGCCCTTCAGATGGTCAACACTATCTGGAGAAATCAACTAAAGATGCAGAGAATGCCTTATCATTTGTATCCAAGTGAATTGTCCTAAATGTTTGAATTTCTTCTTGGATCGCATGCATTCCTTGGAAATCATAGTTTCGCGGAGTTTCTGGTCGGTTACATATTTGGTGCTGCTTTAATAGTTGGAGCGCCAACAGTATTCCTGCTTTTGGTATTTATTAGTGCCCTAATGAAAACCAATGGAAAAATGGGAGGATATAAAGAATATGCAAATTACGGAAAATCTTCTTTAAATGATTGTCCACCATTCATTCTTCCAGACCCAACAAACCCTCAAACAAAACTAAGTAAGAGTTAAGAAATAGAATTTCTCAACAATTTACAAATATATATGGTGAGATTACTTTTTAAATAAATTATTTAAAGTAAATCAGCTTAGATATAATAAATCAATTGCTCCTTGACTTGGATTTAAAAGAATGGTTTTTAGATCTATATATTTAAGTCTTAATGGTGATTCATTAATTTTATAAAGTGCTCAACGAATTTAAAAATGAGCCAGAACAGTCCAAGCAAATGTCATTACTTGGACACCTTGAGGAACTCCGTGAAAGAGTTCTTAAAAGCCTAATTTCAATATTAGTTGGGGCATTCCTTTGCATTCTTCTTGTCAAGCCTCTTATAAGGATGCTAGAAGCACCTGCGGGCTCCATTCGATTTCTTCAATTGGCCCCAGGGGAATTCCTTTTTGTATCAATAAAAGTTGCTGGATATGCAGGCTTAATAGTTGCATTGCCATATATAGTTTTTCAAATTCTTTCTTTTATTCTTCCAGGGCTTACAGAACGTGAAAAAAAACTAATTGCTCCTGCCGTTTCTGGTTCAGCAATTCTCTTCATAATAGGAATATTCTTCGCATGGTGGACTCTTGTTCCAGCAGCATTAGGCTTTCTAGTAAATTACGGCTCCGATGTTGTTGAGCCACTTTGGTCAATTGAAAAATATCTAGATTTTGTCCTTTTATTGATGCTAAGTACCGGCTTATCTTTTCAAATACCAATCCTACAATTAATTCTTGGCTTTCTAGGTCTTATAAAATGGAAGCAAATGCTATCAGGATGGAGATGGATTCTAATGACATCTGCTATTACAGGAGCTGTCATTACTCCGTCTACCGACCCAGTAACAATGTTGCTACTTGCTGGTTCAATATCTTTTTTATTTCTTCTTGGTATTTTACTTGTTGCATTAGTGGATCAATTTAAAGAAGAAATTCCTCCAAGCCCTCAGCCTCCCTCAAAGGCAAGCTAAGAGCCCTACCTAACCTAGGCTTACTTTCTTGACGCAACAACCAAACTCTAACTTCTGAAGCTTGATCCAGCCTATTAATAACATCAATTATTTTTGCAAGTTCTTCTCGGTACTTTTCATCACTCAAATGGAAAGATTGTTGTTCAAGGAAACCCCACATCATTTGTAGAAAAAGACATTTCCCTTTAACTAAAAGTTTTAATTCATATGTAACCCCCCAACGTTTCTGAAGAAACATCATCAACTCCTCAACTTCTAAGGGATGAGAGGGTTTTCTAGAAATAGGTTTATCCATAAAATCAATCAATCTTATTTAAATCCCTGTTTTTTAAAGCAGGAGAGGACCTTTAAGGGTCATAATGGAATTAATTATGAGCTGTGTGAACATCTGGCATGACACAAATGAGTCCTAGCGATGTGCCCTCTATGGGCAGACGTCAGTTCATGAACTTTCTAACATTTGGCACTGCAACTGGAGTTGCATTAGGAGCACTCTACCCAGTTGCGAATTTCTTCATGCCCCTTAGAGCAGGCGGAGGGACAGGTGGATCAACAGCTAAAGATGAACTTGGCAATGATGTTACTGCAAGTGGATGGTTAGCAAACCATCCCTCCGGAGACAGAAGTCTCGTACAAGGTCTTAAAGGTGATCCCACTTACTTAATTGTTGATGGAGATGCAGCAATTGGAAATTTTGGGATAAATGCAATATGTACCCATCTTGGATGTGTAGTCCCATGGAATAGTGGGGCAAATAAATACATCTGCCCATGCCACGGCAGTCAATATGATGCAAATGGAAAAGTTGTAAGAGGTCCTGCGCCTCTGTCACTAGCTTTAACTCACATAGATGTAGAAGATGACAATGTATTAGTCAGTCAATGGACCGAAACAGATTTCCGAACTGGTGAAAACCCTTGGTGGGCATAACATTGGTCCCAATTAATCACTTATTTTTTCAAGCTATCATTCAATTAACATCATGCGTCGCATACTTACTTTCTTCCTAGGCTCTTTACTTCTTGGTCTTTCTTTAATAATCTCACCATCTACAACCTGGGCCTACCCTTTTTGGGCACAACAAAATTACGAAAATCCTAGAGAAGCAACTGGGAAATTAGTTTGTGCAAACTGTCATCTTGCAAAAATGACCACGCAAGTTGAAGTACCGCAATCGGTAGGTGCTGATAGTGTCTTTACAGCTAACGTTAAGATTCCCTATAAGCCTGGCACTGAAGAAATAGGTGCTGACGGGAGCAAAGTACCTCTACAAGTAGGAGCTGTGGTTATGCTTCCAGATGGATTTAAGCTTGCGCCTCAAGATAGATGGAGTGAGAAAATAAAAGAAGAAACCCAAGGTGTATATTTCACTCAATATAGTGAAGAGAAAGATAATATTATTCTCGTAGGTCCTCTCCCTGGCGATCAAAATAAAGAAATAGTATTCCCAATTCTTTCACCTGACCCAGCTACGAACAAAGATATACATTTTGGAAAGTATTCAATCAATGTTGGAGGAAACAGAGGTAGGGGGCAAGTTTATCCAACTGGTGAGAAAAGCAATAATTCTCTTTTTACAGCACAAAAGTCAGGAACGATTTCTTTAATTGAGCCTGGAGAAGATGGTACTACTAATATCACAATTCAGACAAAAGAAGATGAGCAGGTAATAGAGGCTATTCCTATAGGGCCTGCCTTGGTAGTTAAAGAGGGTGATCAAATAGAAGCTGGCGCTCCATTAACAAATGATCCTAATGTAGGAGGTTTTGGGCAGTTAGATACCGAGATTGTGCTTCAAAGTCCTGCTAGAGTACTTGGCCTAATAGCATTTTTTGCTGGGGTTGCCTTAACTCAGATACTCCTTGTTCTTAAGAAGAAGCAAGTTGAAAAAGTACAAGCAGCTAATGGTATCTAAAGAATAGAAGAGTATAAAGTAATCAAGATAAATGGTAGAGTTAGTAGCCTACTTAGTATCACCAGGTTCTGAGTTAATAACTATTGGACCGTTAATTTTTAGATGGTATGGAATCTTAATTGCAATAGCAGTATTTGTTGGTCTAAATCTTTCAAATTATTTGGCAAAATTTAAGGGTGTAAGCAAAGACTTTTTCAACGACTTATTGCCATGGCTAGTTTTCAGTTCAATTTTGGGGGCTCGAGTTTATTATGTTTTATTTGAATGGCGAAACTTCAATGGGATTAATTTTTGGAGTTCAATAAATCTATTTAATCTTGAAATACCAATCCCAAGATTTGCAGAGATCTGGGGGGGGGGCATTGCTATTCATGGGGCCTTAATAATGGGAACAATCTCTGTTTTATTTCTTTGCCGCAAGAAAAAAGAAAGTTTTTGGAATGTTTTAGATACTCTTCTACCCTCTGTAGCACTTGGCCAAGCAATAGGTCGATGGGGCAATTTCTTTAACAATGAAGCGTTTGGATTGCCAACTGATCTTCCCTGGAAATTATTTATTCCTCCAATTTCTAGGCCTGAGATTTTCAATAACCAAAGTTTTTTCCATCCCACATTCCTTTATGAATCGATTTGGAATCTATGTGTTTTCTCTTTACTTATTTTATTATTTAGATTAAATGTCAAAGGTTTTATCAAGCTTCCATCTGGAGTATTAAGTTGTATTTATCTTATTACTTATAGCATTGGCAGATTCTTTGTTGAAGGATTAAGAACAGACCCACTTTGCTTAGGTTCAATCCCTCCTTTTTGCGAAGGAGGTTTCCGAATTGCACAAATTGTCAGCTTTCTTATGATTTGCTTAGGTAGTTTTGGACTTTGTTGGATTTATCAAAAAAAAAGAAAAATGCCAACCCTAGGTGTTATTAACAAATGGAAAAAGTGAAACCTATCTCAATAGTTGGAGCCGGTCCAGGAGCCATAGACTTATTAACTATTAGAGCATTAGATAGAATCAAAAATGCTGACGTTCTAATCTGGACAGATTCTTTAATATCGCCCGACATTCCAGATCTAACAACAAGAAATTGTGAAAAGTTCAGAACAAGTTCTTTAACACTCGAACAAATCCTGGAACTACTTATAACAAAGGCAAAACAAGGTCACAAAGTAGTTCGATTACACGATGGGGATCCATGCCTATATGGTGCGATATCAGAGCAAATATGTGGTCTTGCAGACGAAGGCCTAGAAGTTGAAGTCATTCCAGGAATCAGCGCATACCAAGCAACTGCTGCTGAATTACAAAAAGAACTAACTATTCCTGGTGTTGTTCAAACAATAGTGCTGAGCAGAACTAGTGGGAGGACACGAGTCCCTGAATCGGAGAATCTTGAAAACCTTGCAAAAATAGGAGCTTCTTTATGCCTTTACCTAAGTGCAAGGCATATCGAAGATGCCCAGGAGCAGTTGTTACGGCATTATCAAGAAGACACACCTGTTGCAATTGCACATAGGGTTACGTGGCAAGACCAATGGTTAAAGATGGTTCCCTTAAAGAACCTAGCTTTAGAGTCTAGAGAAAAAGGACTTTTTAGAACTACCCTTTATATCATCAGCCCTGCATTAAAATCGCATAATCAGCGTTCAAACCTCTATCATGAGTCCCATAAACATTTATTTAGAAGCAAATAAATGGTAGATTACGCTAATAAAAAAGATCGCTTAGACGTGCTATCTGATATACACAAGAATTTTAAAGCCATTGGACTTGCAATAAAAAAGGCTAGAGAAGAGCAAAATATTTCGATCATTTTTTTATCCGAGGCCTTGAAAATCAATGAAGATTACTTAATGGCTATAGAAAAAGGAGATGAAAGTTCTTTACCAGAGCTAGTTTATGTCAAAGCAATGTTAAAAAAAATATTTGAAAGGCTTAATATTGAAACAGTGGATACAAAGCTCCACAATGCTAGTCCAGAAAAAAGAAATATTACTAAGATTAAAAGTGATGAAACTACAGGTAGAAGTTTCTATCTGATGATTTCATTATTATCATTATTTGCAATCATATTTGGAGCATATTCAACTAGATCTATACTTCTATTTAACTCAGGATTAGATAACAAATACGAGAACATTTCCGCACCTTAAAGTAAAAGTGACTCTCTCAAAATAATAAAAGTATTATAAAATTCTAAATTAAAGATGTATTAGATAGGACTTTCAAATCTACTCCAGTCAATTCCTTTACTATAGGGATACAATTGCTCAAACTCCAATATTCAAGTCTTAAGTTTTCAATATGATTTTCTGGGATCAAGTCAATAATTAGCTTAGAAGGTTTCAATGAAAATTTCAGCGATGCGATAGAAGAGTCAGGTCTTCGGTCAAGTGAGGTTGACAATCTCAATATTAAGGACATTTCTGAGACAATTCGTCGAAATTCCTTGTTTTCCAGTGCCTGCCAGGCCTCGTGTCTCTTTTTAGGAAGACTCTTCCTGTGATATCTGGCAATAGCTGCAATCATGAGATGTTCTGAATGGGAATATCCTAGTAACTCTCCATGTCGTATTAAATACCAAGAATGCTTGTGATAAGAGCCTAAGTTAATGTGTTGCCCACATGAATGCAACATCGCGGCAGCCCATAAAAGATCCCTACCAGGACCTTGATCATGGTGCAAAACACCGCCGGTATTGTTGTAGATAGATAGAGCGAAGTTTGCCACTCGTTCAGCTCGGCTTCTATTAACAGAAAACCTTTCAACTTGATGAATTACTGTTCTCTGACGGATACTTCCTTGAAGACTGAATCTATCTTTCAATAACCCTTCACGAAACATCCAGTTAACTACCAAGCCTTCTCGCAATGCTCGTTCGCTAAGAACAACTTCTTTAATTTTTAGCATTTTCATTATTGTTTGCATTATCAAAGCGCCTGGAACAATAATCTCTGCACGACGCTCACTCAATGGAGCAAGCTTCCGTCTCTGCTGTGGAGACATTGAAAGAAGCTTGTCTACTAGTCTCGTTAACTTCTCTTCAGTAAATGTATACCCATGTTTTCTCAATAAAGAGTCTTGATCTTCAGAAGCTACCAAGCCCCCAATAGCAAGTGCAGTTCCACTAGTTGCAACTAATTTTGCAGTCTCCTGAGATTTAATACGGGAAAGGACCTTCTTAACAGCTGGTTCTAAAGACCCTTGGATGAAAGTTCTTAGAAAATTCAATCTTGCAGCAGATATAGGAGTATCCTTTATGAAATCTCTTTGCAGGCTCACTGCACCTAATCGAGTACTTGTCAAAGCTCTTGCATCTTGCTCATCAGCAAGGACTAACTCTGTAGACCCACCGCCAATATCAAGCAAGATATGAGGTTCCCGACCAAAAGGCATACCAGAGAGGATACCCAAGTAAATAAGCCTAGCCTCTTCTGCTCCACTAACTAGTTCTACGTCTAGGTCTAGCTCATCTTTAATTTCACTTAGGAAAGCCCTGCCATTTGGCGCCTCCCTAACCGCACTGGTCGCAGCCAAGAGAGTCTCTTCAACATTTTGACTAATTGCAAGATCTTTAAAGCGCCTTAGAGTCTGAAGCACTCTAGTTTTTGACGCCTTAGTAAGGTCACCCGTATCTAAATCTCTATTACCAAGCCTAGTGGAGGACTTTTCAGCCAAATCAATACTAAAAGTATTCAAGACAGGATCTACTGATGCAATAACCAAATGGGTAGAATTAGTGCCTATATCAATAGCTGCTACACGGCGGATCTTCTCATTATTTCTAAATCGAGAATCTTTACTTTGAAAAGTTTCTGCTTTCTTATCTGAAAGAAATTCAAAACCTGCAATTTCAACAGGGCTCTTTGACACAGCTAGTCTCAAAGCACTACAAAGAATCTAGCAGCTCTTGTTTAAGATTTCTAAAAACAACCTACAAGTGAAGAATTATCTATTTACAAACAAACTACAAACTTTGTTCAACTTGCTCCGCTGGAACAAGCCTACTGGGAGGCTAATTCTTCTAATACCTGCAGGATGGTCTCTATGGTTGACTCCTTCCTCCCCCCCATCTGTGAACTTAGTTTCCTTAATAATGCTCGGAGGAATATTAGTCAGTGCATCAGGTTGCATTGCAAATGACCTCTGGGATAGAAGAATAGATTCTCAAGTTCATCGCACGAAAGACAGACCCCTTGCCAAAGGAAGTATCCGAGTATCAACAGCCGTAATAATCCTTATCTTCTTACTTCTTCTAAGTTTGCGAATAATTTTTCTTCTCCCTCTTGCCAGTCAAAACATCTGCTTGAAACTTGCTGTTATCGCATTATTCCCAATCTTTTTATATCCATCTTCTAAGCGATGGTTTCATTACCCTCAGGCACTTCTCTCTATCTGCTGGGGCTTCTCAGTCCTAATTCCTTGGGCTGCAAGCGAGTCTTCCTTAAATGGTGGAGTACCCCTACTAACGTGCTGGCTAGCATCAATGATGTGGACTTTTGGTTTTGATACTGTTTATGCAATGGCCGACAAGGCTGACGACAGAAAGCTAGGCTTAAATAGCAGTGCTCTAGCACTTGGTAAAAATGCTTACAGAGTAGTATCTACTTGCTATGCCTTTACATCGATACTCATAGCAATAGGTGCATTCAACAAAGGGATTGGAGCCATCTTTTGGCCTATCTGGCTACTTGCAAGTATAAGTATGCAGAAAGAAGTTTTTTCCTTGAAAGTTTTGCAATCAGAGATATCGGCATCGAGTAGGCATTTTCGCAATCAGGTCTTACTTGGAGGATTGATTTTATCCGCATTAATTCTTGGTAATTTATAAAAGTGGGTCTAATTAAATCAGAGACTACAACAAAACCTTTAAGAGAAGGAGATAAAGTTCTGACCATTACCGTTAGCTCACCCCTTAATGATGAAGATTGTCTACTTCAAGGCATCAAAGTCTTTGAAGATTGGGGACTAATATGTCAAAACGAAGTAACTATTGGGAGGCATTGGGGTTATCTTGCAGAAAAAGATCCATTTAGATACAAACAACTCCACTCAAATAATCATTCCGACTTAATTGCATTTGCAAAAGGAGGGTGGGGTGCAGCACGATTACTTGAGAGCCATCAGCCATGGAGAAAAGGTTGGCTTGTTGGCTATTCAGACTTATCATCACTTCTACTTGCTAGGCTTGCAGCAGGATATGATGGTGCCATACATGGTCCTTTAGTTAGTTCTATTTCAAAAGAACCTACTTGGAGTAAAGACAGATTGAGGTCACTTCTATTTAACAAGTCTGTTCCTGATCTTTTAGGTAGTTCATGGAATAACGGAATAGCCACAGGTCCTTTAGTAGCAGCAAACTTAACAGTTGCATCCCATTTGCTGGGTAGCGAGCATATGCCTAATCTAAAAGGTGCCATTTTAGTCTTGGAGGATATTGGGGAAGAGCCTTACCGAATTGATCGAATGTTGACTTATTGGCGAATCAATGGAGTACTTCAGGATCTAGCTGGTTTAGCTTTCGGAAACTTCTTAAACTGTGAAGACAAAGAAAAAGATAAATCCCAAAGTTTCTCTGTCGAGGAGATTCTTAAAGAGCGTTCTAGGGATCTAAATATACCTGTTATTGCAGACCTCCCTGTTGGGCATTGTTGTGGGAATGCAGCCTTGCCTCTCGGCTGGGAAGCCACTCTTGATGGGAATGAGGGAGTACTGAGCATCAAGCCCTTTTAAAGAGCAATGCTTCAGCAATAATAAGATCAAAGGGTGTAGTGACTTTTATATTCGATGAAGGTGACTCTAAAATTTTCACAGTTCGGCCCAATTTTTCAAATAAAGCTGCATCATCTGTAACGCTCCAATTGTTTATAAGGGCTTCCTCATGTGCATTTTTCAGCTCAGCAACTGTAAAACCCTGAGGAGTTTGTGCGGCCCATAGCTCAGAACGGTCAGGTGTACCAGTAATGAATCCATCCTTAGATACCTGTTTGATTGTGTCAGTAACTGGTGTAGCAGCAACAACCGCAGTCCCTTCCTTAACCAAATCAGCACACTCGTTCAACAATTTAGGCTCAACTAAACACCTTGCAGCATCATGGATAAGTACATGTTTCGCATCAGAAGGCAACCCATTCAATCCTAGTTGAACGGACTCTTGTCTTGTACTACCACCATCTATCCAATGAATCTGTAATGCACATTCCTCAACTACAGAAAGGATTGCAGCCTTGTCTAAAGGTTGACCAACAATCCCAATCCAGTCAATAGAAGTAGAGGCCTTGACCGAACTCAAGGTCCATGACAAAACTGATCGACCAGCAACATCCAAAAGCAATTTATTGCAATGAGCTCCCATACGTGATCCGCTACCAGCAGCGGCAATTAATAAATGCAAAGCTTGCTCCTTTTAAGAAAGACTTGAGAGCCTTTCCAGTTAATAAATGCTGCTCTAATTTATTAGGCTTAGTACAATCTGCTTTGATCTTATTGATCAAGGAAACAAAACATCGCATGACTTCATCATCACTTCTCAATGGCCAAACAGCACTAATTACAGGTGCTAGCAGAGGAATAGGCAAAGCAATTGCTATTGGACTCGCTAATTTAGGAGCTGAAGTTGTGGTTAATTATGCAAGTTCAGAGCAACAAGCAGAAGAAGTCGTATCTTTGATAAAAAGCTCAGGGGGACAAGCCTATTCTCTTAAGGCAAATGTGGCTAATGAAGACTCTGCAAATCAATTAATCAATTCTGTCCTTAGGAAGAGTAATCAAATAGATATTTTGGTCAACAATGCTGGGATAACAAAAGATGGGCTTCTAATGAGAATGAAAACTGAAGACTGGCAATCAGTAATCAATCTAAATTTGACTGGGGTTTTCTTTTGCACTAAAGCAGTTTCAAGAGCAATGCTGAAGAGGAAGAAGGGAAGGATTATTAATATCACATCCGTTGTAGGAATAATGGGCAATGGAGGACAAGCAAATTATGCGTCTGCAAAAGCAGGCGTTATTGGCCTTACTAGAAGTTCTGCTAAAGAGTTCGCAAGCAGGGGTATCACAGTTAATGCGGTTGCTCCTGGCTTTATAGAAACAGATATGACAAAAGGCTTAGATTCAGAAACAATCCTCGCAGCTATTCCTTTAGGCCAACTCGGTACTCCTGAACATGTAGCAGGAACAGTTTGTTTTCTTGCTTCTGATCCTGCAGCAAGCTATATAACGGGACAAGTTTTACAGGTAGATGGGGGAATGGTGATGAACTAAAAGCAATCAAATCAGCATTAATCAATAGGTTGCCCCAGTTCATCACGCAACTTACGAATACGCTGCAATAGCTTCAACCTTCTACTTCTTGCAGTGGCGGTTAGAAAAAGTCGTAAAGGAAAGTAAATCACAGTCATCGTGCCGGCAAGCCCAGCCATCAATATAAAAAATAATGATCCTGAATCATTCATACTTTGAAGATAATCGTCCAAGTGGCATTAAGCACTATTTGAACCTCAAAAATCAAAGGATTCGGCTTTCCCCACTTCTTAACATCTAACTTTTCGTAAGAGTGTAAAAGGACATTGTGAATAGCCTCCAACAAAAAAAATGGCAAAAATCATCAGATCTTCAGATGAATCCAGAGGTGCTCTAGAAAATGGTGTAAACGCTCTAGCTGATGCTGTAAAAGTAACTATTGGGCCAAAAGGCAGGAATGTGGTACTCGAAAAGAAATTTGGAGCTCCAGATATAGTCAATGATGGAGTCACCATTGCTAAAGATATTGAGCTTGAAAATCCTTTTGAGAATCTAGGGGCAAAGCTTATTGAACAAGTTGCTTCTAAGACTAAAGATAAAGCTGGTGATGGAACAACAACAGCCACAGTACTAGCCCAAGTAATGGTGCATGAAGGTTTAAAGAATACTGCTGCAGGCGCCAGTCCTATAGAAATTCGTCGCGGGATGGAAAAAGCCGTCTCAAATATTGTTGAAAACCTTCAAAAACAAAGCAAAAGCATAAGTGGCGACAAAGTACTTCAAGTTGCAACAGTTAGTGCAGGTGGCGACGAAGAAGTCGGAAGAATGGTAGCTGAAGCTATGGAAAAAGTCAGCGTAGATGGAGTGATTACCGTTGAAGAGTCGAAATCACTAAATACAGAGCTAGAAATAACTGAAGGGATGGCATTTGATCGAGGCTACACCTCTCCTTACTTCGTTACAGATGCAGAAAGACAAATCTGTGAATTTGAGAATCCTTTACTGTTAATTACCGATAGAAAGATAAGCTCTATTAACGACTTAGTACCTGTACTAGAAGCTGTTCAAAAGAGTTCTTCTCCTCTTATTATTTTAGCGGAAGAGGTTGATGGCGAGGCCTTAGCAACACTGGTGGTAAACAAGAATCGTGGTGTTCTTCAAGTAGCTGCGGTCCGAGCACCCTCTTTTGGAGAAAGAAGAAAAGCAGCTTTAGCAGATATAGCAGTTCTTACTAATGGGACTCTTATAAGTGAAGACAAAGCAATGACATTAGATAAGGTTTCATTATCTGACTTAGGAAAGGCAAGGAAAGTAACTATTACAAAGGAGAGTACAACAATAGTTGCAAGCGATGATACCAATAAAGAAGTGGCCTCTAGAGTGGCATCCATAAAAAGAGAACTAGATCAAACAGATTCTGATTATGACAAAGAAAAGCTAAATGAGCGCATTGCTAAGCTAGCTGGTGGAGTAGCAGTTATCAAAGTAGGAGCCCCAACAGAAACAGAATTAAAAAATCGCAAATTACGCATCGAAGATGCATTAAATGCAACTCGAGCTGCAGTAGAAGAAGGAATAGTCGCTGGTGGTGGCACGACTCTAATTAAACTAGGGAAAGATCTTGGCAACCTTTCTAAGAAACTAGGCGGCGATCAGGCCACTGGGGTCGAAATTATCAAGAAAGCTCTCTCTGCTCCAGCGAAGCAAATTGCTATCAATGCAGGAGAGAATGGTGATGTTGTTGTATCAGAGATCGAAAGACTGGGGAAAGGCTTTAATGCATCGACTGGGAAATACGAGGACCTAATGTCAGCTGGAATTATTGATGCTGTAAAAGTAATTCGACTAGCTCTTCAAGATGCAGTGTCAATTGCATCACTTCTTATAACAACTGAAGTTATAATAGCTGACAAACCTGAGCCGCCTGCGCCAGCTGGTGATGGTGGCGGAGACCCAATGGGTGGAATGGGTGGAATGGGTGGAATGGGTGGAATGGGTGGAATGGGAATGCCTGGAATGGGCGGGATGGGAATGCCTGGAATGATGTAATCATCACTTAAGGAAATCAAATAAAACCAATGTATTTTTAGAAATTAAATAAGTTTTCAAGAAGCCTTAGGAATCTTCTCTTCTGATGAAGGTAACCATCTTCTTAAGCTACTTAACCTTGGAATAGGAGGTGTTGGAACCAACGGAAGGTCAGGTGCATTAGATTCTATTTTTTCTATATTTTCAACTATTTGGGAAGAAAGCTTGCTCTCATTATCAGATGAGTCACTAACATTTTGGTGATCTGGGATTTTGATATTCTCTTTATCTTTAATAGACTCTGTCGGCAGTTCAAGCTGTTCAATTTCTAAAGATGAGAGACTGTGAGATATACCTCTTGGATTTAGCTCTAAGAAATCTTTAATTTCAGTATCTGAATCGTCTAAAGCTTCAATACCGTAACGATGCACCAACTTAGACCTTAGGCAAAGGAGATAATCATGATCTGCAAGTTGGATTGCTTCAGAAATCTTGTTTTGAAGCTGAGTTTTTCGCAAAGAAATCAATTTCATCGGGATTAGTGAAGGCAAGAGGTTTAGATAAGTTTTCGATTTAATAATGGGCGAATAACAAAGAATAGGCCAATTGTTAAAACGATCAAAATCAACAAGCATTCATATCCGGTTATATCTCCATAAGGAGCCCGAATCAGAACACTCCCTAATCCAATTGAACTGCTATAAGCAGCACGAATAGGTTCTATAGCAAAGGTAAGCGGATTTATTGCCGCTAGCCAGCCCAACCATGCCGGCATGAAAGAAATTGGAACTAAAGCTGTGCTTGCAAATAACAGCGGAAGATTGGCGACAAATATAACTGCAATCAATTCAATGTGACCAGGCAAAATAAATGCAAGACCTAGGCTCAAAGCAGTAACAGCAAAAACCAATATCAAAAGGGTTAACAAAACCAATAAGACGCCACCTTCCTCTGGCCAGCCATAACCAAGGAAGAAAGCAGCAGACATAATTGCAAAGCATTGCAACAGACTAATAGTAGATATATAGACAATAGAAGACACCACAATCGAACTACGGCTCTGCAACGGGGCCACTAACAATCTATTTAAAAATCCAAATTCACGGTCAAACATTACTGGTAAGCCTGCATTAAGTGCTCCACTAAATGCAGTAAATACGATTATTCCAGCACCAAGAAATTTCCCATAATCCATACCTCCAGGAAGAAAGTCTACAGGTGCATTTTTAAAAAGAGCTCCGAACAATACAAGCCATATCAAAGGTTGAAGGACCCCTGCTATCAAAGTAGAAGGTCTTCTAATTAACTGTAGAAAAAGCCTTTTAGTTAACGCAAAGACTTCCTGAAGGAATTGATTAATTGGTATCTCTTGTTTATTTAGAGGTCTTGAAGAGGAGAAAGTAGTGTTCATGCTATTAGAAATGACTAAGTTTTAAAGTGTTTATTCATTAAGAGGTTAAAAGCTTTTATCTCATTGACTGTTTTGCCTCTTTCTTAAAGTCCCTCTTGCTAGAAACCTCAAGCTCTGCATCCATAAGTGTTATACCAGTTGCTTTTAAATAAACGTCATCTAAGCTTGGGCGACTTTCAGATAATGAAAAGATTCCATAACCAGCTTCATTTAACTGCGAACGTAAAGTTGACAAAGATTCAGAGTCATCTGCAAAAAAGTTTATAGAAAAGCCTTGAGCTCTATTGAAAAAAACATCATGTAACCCATTAACACCCTGAATTATTTTTCGAACGTTTTCAGCCTCCACTTGATTGCTAAATTCTCGTACTTTTAGAGTCACTCTATTATTTCCCAACTCTTTTTTTAGTTCACTTGGAGATCCATTGGCAATCACTTTCCCAGAATCAATAATTGCCATCTGATCAGAAAGTGCATCAACCTCCTCAAGATAATGACTACTTAACAAAATCGTAGTGCCTTCAGCATGAAGTTCTCTTAATAAAGACCAAACTTTAGAACGACTTTCTATATCTAACCCAACAGTTGGTTCATCTAAAACCAACAATTCAGGTTCATGCAATAGACCACATGCAAGGTCAAGACGTCTCTTCATACCACCAGAGTAAGAACCAGATCGTCTGTCAATCCATTCAGTCATATCAAGTCGATCAATCATCTCTTGAATTCGCTTATCACGATAATTTCTACGCAAATGGTAAAGCTCACCATGAAGCTCAAGTAATTCCCTACCAGTGAGAATTTTATCTATTGCTACTTCTTGAGCTACATAACCGATCCTATCTCTGATATTTCTCGGATTTGTTAAAGCATTCTCTCCTGCTACAACAACTGTCCCAGAATCAGGTTCCAAAAGAGTACAAAGAATTCTCAGAGTTGTACTCTTACCCGAACCATTAGGACCTAGAAGGCCAAAAAGAGCCCCTTTTGGAATTGTAAGAGTCAATTTCCTGAGAGCAAGTACAGATCCGTAAGACTTCTCTAGGTCATTAAGTTCAACCAAAAGCATTAAAGAATGGATCAGTTAAGTAACTAATAGAAATCTAGAGAAAAAATTGCAATTAGGTGCGCAAAAGTTCCGTCAACAAAAAAATCTCAAATTATTGTAGGAAGATTTGTAAGATTTGAGAGAAGGTAAATAGCTTGATTATGAAATTGATCAGCTAATGACAAGCGACTAATAACAAGAAGAAAGCAAATGCCAAACATATATAGAATAGACCATCGAAACAACCCTTTAGCTCGAATTAGATCTTCTGGATCAATTGCCAATCTTCGAACCATTTGAAATAACCTAACGTTAAACGGAACTAACAGAACACCATATAAGAGCCCTCCTTCAGGAAGAGCAACAACACCCAACCAACTCAGTAAGATAGTTGCCCAACCATATTGATAAATTGCCTTTGCGGTAAATACGGAACCTTTGACAACTGGTAACATTGGTATTCCTACAGATTGATAGTCATCTTTAAGAAGAATCGCCAAAGCCCAAAAATGTGCAGGAGTCCAAACCATTACTAAAGCAAACAGCCACCAACTACTTAGACCAATATGACCAGTTGCTGCTGCTGCTCCTACTAACGGAGGGATTGCTCCAGCGACTCCTCCAATGACAATATTCTGAGAAGTCCGTGGCTTTAAGAATGCTGTATATAGGAGTACATAACTGCACAATCCAAGCAAAGAGAGTCCTGCTGCTAAACAATTAACACCACTAACTAACAAAGCAGCAGCACCCAATGTACAAGAAATTGCTCCTGCGAAAACACTAGAAGGGGACAATCGACCTGAAGGCAATGCTCTTGAGCTAGTTCGCTGCATTCGGCCATCAAGATCCTGCTCCCAAAGACAATTCAAAGCACCTGCTGCAGCTGCGGCAAGTGCTCCACCACCAAGAGTGCAAGCAAGTCTTGGGGAAGGCAATGGCCACCCTTCACTTAAGGCCATACCCCCAAGAGTTGTTGCTAAAAGCAATGGAATCAGACGAGGTTTCGCAACTTCTAACCAAGGAGGAAGCTTTACTTTTTTCCTTGAGGGAACAACTTGGTCACGACTAGGAGAAGAAGAAAGTGTCTGTGGCGAAGTGGAACTAACCATGACAAACCTCCAAAGAAGAATCTTCAAAGGCCAAAGAAGTACTGGAAGAAATCAAAGTTGGAGTTCTACAACTAAGAGCTGCCAAGCAAGCAACTAACAAAGACGCAAAGAGTTGGTGAAACACTCTTACAAAAGGTTCACTTAAAGAAAGATGAACTGAGAGCAATCCAAGGGTAATTTGCATTATTAAAAGAAACAAAAGAGACAAAAGTAATGGCCATTGAGATCGAAACCAACCACCCAAGAGAAGAGAGACAACTACAAAGGCTACGATGCTCAAAGCAACAGGGATTGCCGAAACCTTGTGCAAATCAAGCCAATAGCAATGAGTCCCATTAGCAATACATTTTTGTGCGGCCCAAGTAGTTGCCATTCGACTTCCCACTAAGCTCTGAGAAAGAATTAACAAAAGAGATCCTCCGCTACAAAGCTTCCACCAGAAAGGCGAATTGGTTCCATTTGAGAAAAGTAACCTCTGAGACAAACCACTCATCAGAGCTACAAGAGTTAACGCTAAAAACAAATGCCCAATTACAACCGATGAGGGTAAAAGATTAATCACAGTTAAGGCCCCAAGAGCCCCTTGGCAAACAACTAATAAAAGAATGATCAAATTCATCCATGGCAACCATCGAGGCAAAACTGAGCTGTAAATTAAAGAAAAAAGTAATTGAAGAGTAATTGCTATCCCAATAAAAAAAGCATCTAATCGGTGAAACCACTCAAGGAAAACTTTTACATTCATTTCTCCTATCGGAAGGAATGATCCAAAACAAAGGGGCCAATCTGGGCAAGCTAAACCTGCCTCCATAACTCTAGTAGCACCTCCAATAACAACAAGAGCTACAAGAGCTACAACAATATGAGCAGCCAACTTCCCAAGACGTCTTCTAATCAAATTTGGCGAAAAGCTAGCAAGAGTAACATCCAATCGAAGGGAGGCAATTCATGTATAGCAAGCTAGCTGTTCAAAAAATAACGGCACGTTATGTTTTCATACTTCAACTAAAAACATCCTATTAAAATCTCTCATTCCTGACAGAAAATACTTTCTCTAACCTTCTCAAGAATCAAAACCCCTTAAAAAGGAAGAAATCCTAACAAATTCATCTTGAACAGAAAATTCGTTCATGCGAAAAAGAGTGATCCTATATAAGTTAGATAAAGATTAAATATGGAGTTTCATATTGCCGCAAAAAACAGCTATATATACGATTTCAATAAGTCTCCTAATAATTATTGGGGGAATATGGGCTATAGATAATTTAAACTTATTACCTGTTGTTGCAAGCTCAAATGCACCTATCTACGACGAATTATTCAAGGTGCTTTTTGTTATTGGAATAATCCTTTTTGTTGGGATGACAGGACTTGTTATTTATAGTCTGATTCGATTTAGAAAAAAACCAGGTCAAGTTGGAGATGGGATAGCGCTAGAGGACAACCTTCCTCTTGAAATTTTCTGGACAGCTGTACCAGCAATAGTTGTTCTATTTGTTGGCCTTTATAGCTATGACATATATGAACGAATGGGGGGAATGCAATCACTGTCGACCAACTCACATTCTCACCACTCAATGAATTCAGAAGGGAAGGTTTGGGGGGGTATTGGACTGACATCTCAAAAAGCCATTGAAAAAAACTCCTTACCAATGATTAATGTTGATGTAACAGCATTGCAATTTGCATTCCTTTTTAATTATCCAGAAGGAGAAATTGTTTCTGGTGAACTCCATGTGCCTCGTGGACAACCTGTCAGTCTAAAAATGGAATCAAAAGATGTTATTCATGCTTTTTGGGTTCCAGAATTTCGATTAAAACAAGATGTCATACCTGGTCAACCAACTGTTATTAACTTCACTCCCACTAAAACTGGCAAGTATCCAATAATATGTGCAGAACTTTGTGGTCCATACCATGGGGGGATGCGTTCAACTGTTGTTGTGGAAGAGCCAGAAGAATATCAAGCATGGTTCAAACAAAATTCCAAGCAACCGGAAATGGAACTATGAGTATTTCTTTACCCCCAGCTACTGAAAACGACTCAAATAGTCTTCAACCTACTGGTTGGTTGCGATTTATAAGTTTTAGCCTCGACCATAAAGTCATTGGACTTCAATATCTAGTCTGTGGTTTTATCTTTTATCTTATTGGAGGAGTACTTGCAGGAGCCATAAGAATTGAATTGCTAAGCCCTATTTCTGACTTTTTAGCAAGAGATGTATATAACCAAGTCCTTACTCTTCATGGAACTATAATGATTTTCTTGTGGATCGTACCAGTTGTAAATGGAGCTTTTGGAAACTATCTAATACCTTTCTATGTAGGAGCTCGTGACATGGCGTTCCCACGTTTGAATGCCGTTGCATTTTGGATGATTCCCCCGGCAGGGTTAATGCTAATTACTAGTTATTTTATTAATGGTGCAGCACAATCAGGGTGGACAGCCTATCCACCCTTAAGCATCACAACTCCTGCAGCAGGACAAATTGTTTGGATAGTTAGTGTCCTTTTATTAGGTGGCAGCTCTATATTTGGAGGTATTAATTTCATAGCTACGATTCTCAAGCTTCGTAGACCTGGCCTAAAATTAATGCAATTGCCAATGTATTGCTGGGCAATGCTGGGGACTAGCATTTTGGTTGTTTTATCAACTCCTGTTTTAGCTGGGACACTCATACTTTTAAGTTTTGACATTGTTGCCCATACTGGATTTTTCAATCCAGCTCTTGGCGGCAACGTAATTGTTTACCAACATCTTTTCTGGTTCTACTCTCACCCTGCTGTTTACATAATGGTCTTACCTGCCTTTGGGTTGGTAAGTGAAATCCTTCCTGTTCATTGTCGTAAGCCACTTTTTGGCTATACAACCATGGTCTACTCAATAATGGGGATTGTAGTTTTAGGTCTCATTGTTTGGGCTCATCATATGTTTACGAGTGGTACACCTCCTTGGATGAGACTCTTCTTCACTATTGCTACTTCTTTTATTGCTGTACCAACAGGTATCAAGTTTTTTAACTGGGTTGCAACTCTGTGGGGTGGGCGGATCACTCTTAATAGTGCAATTCTCTTCTCTTGTGGTTTTATCGTTAATTTTGTACTAGGTGGAATTACAGGTGTAGCTCTAGCTCAAGTGCCTTTTGATATTCATGTGCATGACACCTACTTTGTAGTGGCTCACTTCCATTACATAGTCTATGGAGGATCTGTTTTTGTAATATTCTCCTCTATCTATCATTGGTATCCAAAATTCACAGGCAAGATGCTTGATGAGAAACTTGGTATAATTCATTTTGCTCTTACCTTTATTGGGTTTAATCTCTGTTTCGCTCCTCAGCATTGGTTGGGGCTCAATGGAATGCCAAGACGAGTCGCCGAATATGACCCTCAGTTTACTTTAGTCAATCAAATCAGTAGCGTCGGAGCCCTGCTAATGGCTATCAGCACTCTTCCATTTCTTTGGAATATTATCTATAGCTTTATAAAAGGGGACAAAGCTGGGAACAATCCATGGCAAGCTCTTACACCAGAGTGGTTAACCACGTCTCCTCCACCAGTTGAAAACTGGTCCGGAGAAGCTCCTCTTGTAACCAAGCCTTATGGATATGGAGAGAAGAGCTCAGATGAAAGGAATCCAACTATCACTCAAGCTTAAAAGTTCATGACAACACTTCCCTCAACAAAAGAAAAGTCTGAAGAGTTAACTTCGAGTGATACTCAACATTCTGATCACAGATTATTTGGGCTAATAACTTTTCTAGTGGCAGATGGAATGACCTTTGCTGGATTCTTTGCTGCTTATCTAACTTACAAAGCAGTAAACCCTTTACTTCCAGACGCCATATATGAACTTGAGCTACCTCTCCCTACTCTAAATACCATTTTACTTCTTGTTAGCAGTGCAACTTTCCACAAAGCAGGAAAAGCCTTAGAAGCAGCTAATTCGAAACAATGTCAAAAATGGCTACTTATCACGGCTGGTCTTGGCATTGCATTTCTTATCAGTCAAATGGTTGAATACTTTACTTTACCTTTTGGTCTGACAGATAATCTTTACGCAAGCACTTTTTATGCCTTAACAGGCTTTCATGGCCTTCATGTAACTTTAGGGTCAATCATGATACTAATTGTCTGGTGGCAAGCGCGTTCACCAGGTGGTCGGATAACACATGTCAATAAGTTCCCTTTAGAAGCAGCAGAGATCTATTGGCACTTTGTTGATGGCATCTGGGTAATTTTATTCATCATCCTTTATTTACTTTAATCTTGAATTCTTGATACCAAAAAAAGATAATTTGAAGAGTTTCTTGCCACATTTGCAGTTATTCGTCAGAATTATTAGAAGTTAATAGATCTATTAAATGCTGGTAGGCCAAGAACTACTCAACAAAGCCAGATCATTAAGCAAATGCTCTGAGGATGAGATCGCTAAAGGATGTGGATATGTAGGGCCCAGTGGGAGGGTCTTACGTAAAAGCTTTTACAGAGCACTAGTGCAAGCCAAAGGGATCAAGCTACGTTCCAACGGTCCTGGAAGACCGGGGAACAGGTCTTCCAGAGGTCGTCAAGCTGAGTTCAGGACAAAGGTTCATGGTAATGGCAACCTTTTAATTGGACATGCCTACACAAAAAAACTTGGTCTCGAGCCTGGCCAAGAGTTTAGAATCGATGTTAGGAAAGATTCTGGAGCAATATGCTTGCTTCCCTTAGGTGGCAAGAGTCTTGAACTCAAGCATTGAATAGTACTTAGATATTAAATAAGGCTAGTGATTTTTCTTTTATTTTTTATTCTTAAGTAAAGCCATTATTTGTAAGCCATTCTAATGAGAAATCTTCTGCTTTTTTTTTCTTAGGCTCATTAGCCATTTTCCTCAAAAGATTCTCCGCGTACTTAGCCATTAGGTCAGCTTCAAGATTGATTCTTTCCCCTATTTTTAAAAATCTTAAAGAGGTGTTTAACCACGTATGGGGTATCACAGCTATAGAAAAGATATCTCCCTCTTGAGTACTTTCTGAAATTGTAAGACTAATGCCATTCAGAGCAATGCTCGCTTTTTCACAAGTGTATTTAGCAAATGCAATATCCTCCCAAGAGATTTTTAAATTCCAGGACTTATTTAAAGTTTCAATTGAATGCACTTTTCCTAAACCATCAACATGGCCACTCACAAGATGTCCCCCAAGACGGTCAGAAAGTCTTAAAGCAGGCTCTAAGTTAACAAATCCCTTTTCATAAGCCTTCGCACCCAAAGAAGTTCTGACTAAGGTCTCTTCACTTATATCAGCTAAGAATGCATTATGTCTTATCGCAGATACTGTTAAACAAACTCCATCAACCGAAATACTTTCGCCAAGAGTCAAAGGGAAAAAAGAAGTTGGTGGCTCAACTAAAACACCCTCACCATGAAGATGAATAGTTCCGACACCTTGAATAAGACCTGTAAACATTTAAAGAAAGCTAACAACAAAAGCCTTAGTCATAATCTGTTCCAAAATCTTACTTAAACAAAGGATTCTTATGATAAAGCTAAAGCTTCCTTTATTTAATATCTCATAAAGAAATAATGGCCCTAAAACGAAATCAATTTGGGACAGGACCCAATGTCAGCCTCTTCACATTAGGGACAATGAGATCAAATGAATCTTTAGAGCAAATGTATTCAGTTGTTAAAGAAGCATGCTTAACGGGAATCAACCATCTTGAGACAGCCCCTGCATATGGAACATCAGAGAGTCTTCTTGGAACTACTATAAAAAAGTTAAATTCAGAGGGCTGTCGGCCAGAAGGTGGATGGGTAATAACTAGTAAAATTCTTCCAGGGACAGGTATAAATGAAGGGAAAGACCAACTGCAAGGAATTCTTTCAAGACTAGGTATTTCAAAGATTCATAATCTTGCAATCCATGGTATAAACCTTCCTGAACACCTGGAATGGGCTCTTAAAGGTGATGGAGATAAATTAATAAAATGGGCAACACAGAAAAGGTTAATTGGACAAATAGGCTTTAGCTCCCATGGAACTTTCGCATTAATAAAGAAAGCAATTGAAAGTCGACGATTTCAATTTTGCAGCTTGCATCTACATTTATTGGACCAAGAGAGACTACCTCTTGCAAAAATGGCCTTAGAGAGAAAACTAGGAGTAATGGCTATTTCCCCTGCGGACAAGGGTGGGCATTTACATACGCCAAGCAAAACTCTCATTTCTGATTGCTACCCGATCTCCCCACTAGAACTTGCCTATAGATTTTTGCTTTCTCAAGGAATTAGCACTCTTACTCTTGGTGCTTCTAAAATTACAGACTTCCAAATTGCAAAAAAACTAATCAGCTCAAATTCTCCACTTAGCAAATCTGAACAAGATATCATCGGAAAACTTACTCAAAATAGCAAGGAGCGTTTAGGCAAGACTTTTTGTGGTCAATGTAGAGATTGTTTGCCATGTCCTAACGAAATACCTATTCCAGAAATCTTACGCCTACGAAATCTTTGCATAGGGATGGATCTTAATAGCTTCACAAAAGAAAGATATAATTTAATAGGAAGAGCAGGGCATTGGTGGGAAAAGAACAATGCCACTGCCTGTCAAAACTGTGGTGAGTGCCTACCCAAATGTCCAAATAATCTAAACATTCCAGATCTCCTTAAAGACACACATCGCAAACTAGTTGATAGTCCAAAAAAAAGATTATGGGGCTGAAGCAAGCCAGCGACTCTCAAGTTCTTTTCTCTTTAAGCTACTTAAAGGCTGAAATGACCAAGAATTTTCGAATGCTCCCTCAGATTGATAGATTAAACGATATTTTTCTGGCAATAAATCACTCGCCTCCACTATCTGGGAGTAGGGGATAGGTGGTATTACGCCTTTTGCAAGCAACTTAAGTAATAATGGTAACCTCCTGGCTTCCTGAATCCAGTTCAATGGCAATGCATGAAGAGATTTCTTTGGTCTTAATAAAACAGACCAATTTAATGCTGACCCCTCCTTTGGGAAAGCAATCCTTAAACGAGGATCACTTGCAAGTGCTCTTAAACAGATTTGAAGCGGTAGAACAGCAACTTTTGCCTGACCTGCAAGTAACCAATTCAATCCATTCTTGTCATCGAAACTTTTCGCTTGCGACCTCAAACGTTCTAATAAATTGGATCCTTTCATATGATCAGCCAAAGACATAATAACCCTAGGACTACTCGGCAAGATCACATGTCCTTTCAGCTTAGGTTCCAACAAGACTTGCCATGACTCTTGAGCTTGTAACCATAAGTCCTCTTCCCCTCGAAAGATTAAAACCCAAGGTGAAACGGCAATAGGTAAAAGTCGTGATGAAATTGGAGAGTTCATACTACTCAAAAATAACTTTGCTTTGCTATTAAGTTGGGGGAAATTATCATCAGCTTCAATTGATTGGAACTCCTCATATGGACAATCATTAAGCCACCCATCCCCAATAACCATTAGATCAATTTTTTTTTCTAAGGCAGATTTATAAAAATCTTTTTCAGATTTAACTTCTAAAAACTGATATTTCCATCTTGATGGTAGAGCCTGTAAGAACTCTCTGGGTAAAATACCTTTAGGCAATCCAAGAACGCCTCTTGCAGAAGAGAAGGAACAGCCAGACAGAGTAAAGATTCCGGTCAGAATTCCTAAGCGAATAAAATCTCTCCTCCCGAGTGTCATATCCCTCATAATGACAACCCAAAAACTATACCTAACATAGCTAATAATTCTCGTTTAACTGATCAACTGCCAGCTCGCAGCCTTCAAGTAATTTCTTACAACTACAGCCATTTAGTTGGGCTAACAGAGAAAATGCTCCTGCACCCACACCTTCTTTTACGAATCCATGTTCATAGTCTCTTAAAACTTTCTTGGAGCTTTCATAAAAACGCAACCCAGAGCATAAGCCTAGAAGAGGAACACTAAAAAAGGATTCAACTTCTTCAATCAAAGAAAGGAACGCACTCTTTTTTAACGATAATGAAATGCACTCATCAACAAGCCATGATGTCGTTCCAATTGAGACATCTTGCACAAACTCCCTTCTTAAAGAAGGTTCAATAGTAGATAATGCTAATGCCAAAACAGCTAACATCTGACTCCCTCCACCTAACAAGACTGGCTGCCCAACCTGCCTTGCTCCTAACAAAAGACCAACAGCTACTGGCTGAAATGGATCGCCAACTGCAGCCAACAATTGTGTAAAAGAAGGCGAGGCACCTAACCCTGCAGCCCGCAATCCTTTCTCAACAGATCTTTTCTTTAATTCTTTGGGAGGGTTTCGGTTACTACCACTTATCAACTCATTTACTTCAAGGCCTAATCCAGTTAGTACTGCAAGCGCAGTTGTCGTACCACCAGGAACACATTCTGACAACAATAGAGGTTTAACTAAACTTAAACCAAGCTCAAGGCCCTTCTGCCTAAGAGACTCGACCCTCTTAGGGTTCATAGCTTTACCTGTACTCACGCATTCTGCAGGGCCCAGAGAGGGGGAGTCAACCGCTATATAAGGGAAAGGTGGGATCTGAAGCAAGCCAGTGCCAAGAACTTCAGTTTCCAAACCAATTAAACCAGAAGCAACATGACTAATCAAAGCTGGTGAGACGCCTGCAGAGAGTGGAGGTAATGGAGATTTTCTTAGCGCTGATGGTCCTTTTAAAAGGAGTTCTGCATCAGCAACAGCTGTATACCTCCTCGACTCTTTTGTTGACCCAGCGGCAGAAATACCTTCTATTTCAGCAGTCTTTGAACCTGCTAGAACCAATAAGCTAACAATATTAGTCATAGAAGTCTTCCATGTTCTTTCCCATCGGTTTAAGAGAAGAGATGATGAACCTGAACCAAAGGCTCTATATTTCCTATCCAGATTTCGAGAGGGATGGCCCTTCTCCTTTTGAGTAAATTGGTTCAAATGGGGTCCCACAAGATCAAAGTATTTAAAACTCTTGGAGGGGGTGGAATGGAAGCATTAAGTTTTGGGAAAATCCAAAAAGCAATCGCATGCAAAGTAAGAACAAAAATCAATTCTTGGAACACTACTAAAAACAAAGCAGTTACCTGAACAAACAACAAGTCTGGAATAAGTGGCAAATTAAATAAATCTATAATCCTTTCGAGTAATAAAAAACCTGCTCTAGTAACAACGACCCACAGGTTCTCACCAACCAAAAAAGAAAGTAAAAAAACTCTAACAAGAAAGCCTATTGTCCCAATGAAAACACCTATCCCCCAGCTCAACCACCAACTAAAGCCCTTAAGCCAACTCCAGCCAAGCCAAAGCGCGAGGAAACCATACGGAAACAAAACCAATGGGCCTCTAATGGGTCCCATCAGTGCCATTAAAAGCATTACCAGAAGAGCAGTTCCTTCCAGTCCAGAAGAAAGCCCTCTTCTTACTTGTAAAAGCGCCAAAGGTAAAGGCAAAGCAAGCCTGAAGAAAGCTGCACCTATTGGCAGGTAATAAAGAGCTATCCAGATTAATGCTGAGGCGGCAGTCAAATAAGATGTTTCGACTAATTGAATAGCTTGCCTCGAAGTAAGAGGCTTCATAGAGTTGGATTTTTGAAAAATGCGTGATTTCTTAAATTTCAGCAAAATATTTACCTCTTAGGCGAATTGTTAAATGAAGGTCTTCCATCAAGACGCTCTATTTTCTCAATTTCAAAAACAACACCAGCATTACTTAAGGCTGTTGTAACTGTTTCTGCTGGAGCAGAAGGATTTGTACCAGACAATCGAATAATAATTCGATAAGGATGCGGAGTAAATTGCTTAGACCTTCTAAGAGAAGTTTTTAATTGCTTTTTAGGTTGAAAATCTCGAGCCTGCCGCACATCGGAGTCCTTAATTTCTTCAATAGAAGGGGATGAATCAGATTTAGGGTTCTCGGATGTGTCTAAAGAAGTATCTGCCTTCAAAGAAGTATCTGCTTTCAAAGGAGTATCAAAACTATCGGCAAGTCTCTTCTCAAACTGCGAATCTGAACATGCTTGAAGCAAGAAAAAGCAGAGTGGTAATGATAGTGTTTTCAAAAAGTTATCAACAAGTTGTGCCTTGAAAGTATTCATTAATTAATCTTTAAGCTTAATAGTTTTCACAGCGCTTGCCCTCGACCTGCCTGATTTTGTAGTTGCAGTAGTCTTCTTACTTGAAGTTGTTTTAGACTTCTTTTTCTTTACTCGAGGAGATTTCTTGCTTGATCTCTTTTCTTTTAATAATTTAATTGCCTCTTCAATAGTTACATCATCAGCCTCCTTGCCTTTAGGTAAAGATGCGTTTATCTTTCCTTGTTTCACATAAAGCCCATATGGCCCATTATAAACATGTATGTTTTCCTCCTCATCTTTTGGTCTCCCTAAATCTCTAAGTGCCATTCTCCCCCCTCTACCAAGCTTTGGAATAGCTAGTAATTCAAGAGCTCTCTTTAAATCAATCTGATACACATCATCTTCTTTCTTCAAAGAACGATTGTCTGGTTTTTCGCCATCCTCTTTATCCCAAACAACATAAGGTCCGAATTGCCCAGTACGAGCTTCAACCTTTCCACCATCAGGGTGACTGCCTAGTAAACGAGGCAAACTCAAAAGCTTAACAGCATCATTCAACGATACCTCCTCTGTTTTTATATCTTTAGGGATAGATGCTCTTCGAGGCTTTTGATCTTTATCATTTGCCTCACCTAACTGAACGAACGGTCCCCATGGACCAAAGCGAAGATAAACCTTCTCTCCAGTATCTGGATGTAAACCTAGATCAGATGGTCCATCGAGAATTTGTTTAACTTTCTCGCTATCAAGGTCTCCTGGAGTAATGTCCATTGGCAAGTTGCCTTTAGCATCAACTTCTTCACCATCTTCATTAATCCGCTTCCCCTCAAGCCAAGGTCCATTAGATCCAATTCGAACTGTGCAAGGTATACCCTCTAGGTCAACCTTCCTATAAGACTTTCCATCAATATCCCCCTCTCTCTTATCTACCTGAGCTGCTAACCCTTTACTACCTTTATAAAAAGCTTCTAGATAGGGTAACCACTCAACTGAACCCGAAGAAATCTCATCAAGAGAAGATTCCATTCTAGCTGTAAAAGTTGTATCAACCAAATCCGGGAAATGCTCTTCCAAGAGAGAGGTAACAGCAAATGCAGTAAAAGTAGGAGCAAGGGAATGTGCATTTAAAGATGCATATCCTCTGTCAACAATCGTTCCAATGATGCTTGCATAAGTAGAAGGCCTACCAATTCCTTCTTTTTCCAGAGTTTTCACCAAAGAGGCTTCACTATACCTAGCAGGAGGTTTGGTTTCATGAGCAATAGCATCTACTGTCTTTGCAAAAAGTTCATCTCCCACTGAAACATTAGGCAATAGAATCTCTTGCCCTTCTAAAGCAGCTTCTGGATCATCACTGCCCTCAACATATGCTCGAAAAAAGCCTGGGAAGTCAATATTCTTTCCAGTTGCTCGGAAGATAGCATTACTGACTTTTATTTCAACAGAAAGCATTGTCAACCGAGCTTCAGCCATTTGGCTAGCAACAGTTCGCTTCCAAATTAATTCGTACAAAGCCAAGTCCCGGCCATTTAAAGTTGTATCCTTTGGAGCCTTGAAGTTTTCACCCGCAGGTCGAATTGCTTCATGAGCTTCTTGAGCATTCCTAGTACTAGAACTGAACTGTCTTGGAGATTCACTTAAATACTCTTTACCATATCGATTTTCAACACATTTTCGAGCTGCACTTATTGCTTGCTGAGAAAGACTCACTGAGTCAGTTCTCATGTATGTAATAAATCCTCGTTCATATAAACCTTGAGCACATCGCATCGTTTCTCTAGCTGAAAGCCTTAACTTGCGATTAGCTTCTTGTTGCAGGGTACTTGTAGTAAATGGCGGTACAGGCTTTCTAAGAGTTGGTTTTTTATCAACTGACTTTACTATCCACTTATCTATTGCGACTTCTTTAGCAAGCTCTTTCGCTTCTATTTCTTTTAGCAAATTCGCTTTAGTTGTTTTTTTAAGTTCTCCTGTCTTCTCATCAAAATCACTTCCATTAGCGATTTTCTTATCTTTAAAACTAATTAAACGTGCTTCTATAGGGCTCTTCCCTTTTTCAAGAATAGTTTTCAAGTCCCAATAACTTGCTCTTTTGAAAGCCCTTCTTTCTCTTTCACGCTTAACTAAGAGTCTTACCGAAACTGATTGAACGCGGCCAGCGGATAGACCCCATGCAACTTTCTTCCATAACAAAGGCGACAAGGTATAACCAACCAAACGATCAAGGATCCTTCTCGTTTCTTGAGCATGAACCAATTCCATATCTAAATCTCTTGGTTTTTCCAGGGCTTTTTGAATTGCTTGTTTAGTAATTTCATGAAAAACCATTCTTTTTGTAGGAATATTTGGCTTCAGAAGTTCCAATAAATGCCAACTAATACTTTCTCCTTCTCGGTCTTCATCAGTTGCCAGCAAGAGTTCTTTCGCATCCTTTAACGCAGACTTAAGTTCTCTAACGACTTTCTTCTTCTCTTTTGGAACCACATATAACGGTTCAAAATCTGCTGATGTATTAACACCAATCCTTGACCATTTTTCTTTTTTCTTAGAAGCCGGTATTTCACTGGCTCCCTTAGGCAGATCTCTAACATGCCCCATTGAGGCAATAACTTGAAAGCCTTTAGGCAAGAAACTTTTTATAGTTCTTGCCTTAGTAGGACTCTCTACGATGACCAATGTGTGCGCCACAGGCGAACAAATAAATCTATACTCATCTTTATCTTTATCGCATCAACCACCAAAATGCATAGACCAAATTAATAACTGAGGCATAATTCATAACATCGCTAGAGTTAAAAAGTTAGGTCTTTTCTGGCAAAACCACTATGCCCAACACGGGTAATCTTCTATTTTTAGCGAACCAGTCAATGCCTGTTCCTGAAGACTTACTAAACCTTTCTCTTAATGCAAAAGCAATTCTCCCTGAGGGCTTTGTACTTTTAGCCCTTATTGGCACATTATTAGTTGATCTTGCCGGGGAAGAAACAGCAAAGAGATGGTCCCCCCCCATCTGTTATGCAGGTCTAGGGTCTGCATTATTAGTTCTCTCTTTCCAGTGGAATGGGATTCCAGAATCAGCATTTTTAGGTGCATTTATAGTTGATAATTTCTCAATTGCATTTAGAGGTGTTGTAGCACTCTCAACTCTAATCTCATTGCTCATCAGTTGGAGATACGCTGACCAGAGTGGAAGTCCAATTGGAGAATATGCTGCAATCCTTCTAGCAGCGACTCTTGGGGCAATGCTTTTATGTGGGTCTACAGACTTAATAAGTGTTTTTATATCACTTGAGACCCTTTCAGTAGCGAGTTACCTGCTAGCAGGCTATTTAAAACGTGACGCTAAAAGTTCTGAAGCAGCTCTAAAATATTTACTTGTAGGTTCTGCTGCCGCTGCAGTTTTTCTGTACGGAGCATCTTTGCTTTACGGAATAAGTGGTTCAACCAGTTTAGAAAGTATTGGGATTGCACTCCAAGTTAGTCCCAAACCTTTAGCTGCTTTAGCCCTTGTTTTCATCCTCGCCACAGTAGCTTTCAAGATAGCGGCAGTTCCTTTTCATCAATGGACTCCAGATGTTTATGAAGGCTCTCCCACTCCAGTAGTTGCATTTCTTTCAGTTGGATCTAAAGCTGCAGGGTTTGCTCTAGCAGTAAGACTTTTAGTTGGTTGTTTTAGTGTTTTCGATGTTCAATGGAAATTACTTTTTACTGTCTTGGCAGTTTTGAGCATGACGTTGGGGAATGTCGTTGCCCTTGCGCAAACATCAATGAAACGAATGCTTGCTTATAGCTCGATTGGGCAAGCTGGTTTTGTGATGATAGGGCTTGTTTGTGGGACTGAAGAAGGCTATGCAGCAATGATTCTTTATATGGCTGCCTACCTCTTTATGAATCTTGGTGCTTTTGCTTGTATTATTCTTTTCTCTCTGAGAACAGGTAGCGATAAAATTGCTGATTACGCTGGCTTATATCAAAAAGATCCATTAATAACCCTAGGTTTGAGCCTCTGCCTGCTTTCTTTAGGCGGTATCCCTCCTATGATTGGTTTCTTTGGAAAGATATATCTTTTCTTTGCTGGCTGGGCTGACGGACAGTATTTATTAGTAATAGTAGGGCTTGTGACCTCTGTGGTCTCCATTTATTACTATATTTCTGTTATCAAAATGATGGTCGTAAAAGAACCTCAAGAAGCATCAGAACTTGTAAAAGCTTATCCCTTAATTCAATGGACATCTGTTGGCATGCCAACTCTTAGATTTGCACTTTTAACTTGTTTGTTTGCTACTGCAATAGGCGGTGTTCTCTCAAATCCATTATTCAAATGGGCAAATAATGCTGTGGCAGGAACTCCTATTTTCCAAGATGCTTTGGCATTCGCATCGAACCAAGGAAGCTTAGGGTAAACGCTTTGAGTAATCTTATTGCAAAGCTTTCAAATGTAAGCAAGCTTTATGGGGAAGGTTCTTTAGAAGTAAAAGCACTAGATAATTTGAACCTAGAAGTGCATCAAGGTGACTATTTGGCAGTGATGGGAGCAAGTGGTTCTGGAAAGAGTACTGCTATGAACATTATTGGGTGCCTGGATAGACCAACCTATGGTAAATACGAGCTTAATGGTAATTCCGTTGAAAAACTAACAGATGACGCCCTTGCTGACCTTCGCAACCAAGAGCTTGGTTTTGTTTTTCAGCAATTTCACTTGTTACAAGACGCGACAGCTCTAGAGAATGTAATGCTCCCACTTCTTTACGCCTGCATCCCCTTTTCTGAAAGGAAAGAATTAGCCGAAGCAGCCTTAAAGAGAGTAGGTCTAAAAGACAGAATGAATAACCATCCAAATCAACTTTCCGGCGGTCAACAACAGCGTGTTGCAATAGCTAGAGCAATCATTAATAAACCTTCCCTTCTTCTTGCAGACGAGCCAACGGGTGCCCTTGATTCAAACACTACTGAAGATGTCCTCAATTTGTTCGATGATTTACATGCCCAAGGAATAACTTTAGTACTTGTTACTCATGAGGATGAAGTGGCCGTCAGAGCAAAAAGAAGAGCTCTTTTCAAAGACGGGAGAATTATCAAAATTTCCTAAAAAGGACAATTACTTAGCTAAAGCGATTCCAAGTTTCCTCTCTCATTCCATTACATACCCTTAGCTGTCCAGAAAGGTCTAATCCTTGAATAGACCAAGTTTCCTCTGAATCAATCTTTTTGATTTGTTTTTTCCAAAGTAATCTCTCCCCCTCTTTGCAAAGATATTCAGGCCTCATCAAAAGGCATGAGGCTTTTTCAATAGCCATAAGGACTTCTAAAGACCATCTCAAACTTGAAGGTCTATGTAAAGTGAAATGCTCAGACAAAGATGTACCTTCAGGAGGTACTGGGTTGCATACATTTAAACCAATCCCAATACACATCAAAACTGGTCTTTGTCCTCGATAAATAACACGGGGCAAGCATCCAGCTAATTTCTTCCCATCCACCAACAAATCATTAGGCCACTTAATTCGAGCTGGAATATTACTTTCTTCTAATCTATTAGCCAAAGCCACAGCAAAGCCAAGTCCAAATAAACCCGCAGATTGATCCAAGTTTTTGCATGGAATAGCAGCACTCAACCAAACACCGCCCAAGGGGGAATCCCAGATACGTCCTCTTTGGCCTTTCCCATGAGATTGCCTTCCAGCAAAAAAAGCTTTTGGATTATTCACTGCACTTCCCCGACTCTTCAGCCACCTTGCCAATTCTAATTCAGTGCTCCCACAAACAGGCTTCCATCTTAAGTGCCATGATTCTTTTAATCCCTCAGTTTTCCTATTCAGTGATGCAATTGGAGCTGCACCAGTCCATGAATGATTCCTCATCTTGGAAACTTTTAGGATTTCAAAGGCTCTTGGGCTATTACTTTAAACATATTTTTTCCACTTCTCACAGATGAATCATACCTTTGATTAACAGGAAGACTTTTATAAATGAAACCCTAAGATATTCAAAAGATTAAATAAAATGCAGGAAAACTTAGACTTAGACTTAGCAAGTTAAACATTCTGATTATCCCCCCCCCTTTTTATAAATTGGAAGAATCAAGTAAAAAACCTTATTCTTTATCAAATTGCCTTAGTCAATTAAAAACTGAATGGAAACAAAACAAAAATGTTGCAGCATTATGGCAAGACTGGTCAAAGATAGCTGGAGATAAGCTTTCTCCCCACTGCAAGCCTTTAACTTTTCAAGGAGGAGTCCTAACAGTTGGAGCTCAACATCCGCAATGGAGACAAGCACTAATCTTTAACCGACATCAATTAATAGCTGCACTTAGAGCACAAGGTCATATCATTAAAGATCTAAGAATCAAGCAATACTACCCGCAAAAAAAACTTCTTAAAAAAGACGAAAAAGTTATATGGGCAAAACATCCAAGCAGATGGGATGTTCATGGAAAAACAATTTGTCCAATATGCAAAGCTACTGCTCCTGCAGGTGAGATCTCTCTATGGGGAAAATGTGGGCTGTGCCGAAGGAAAGATCTCTCCAGTTAGAGCAGGGGGACGTATTACTTTCATTTAGGCTGTTAACAACAAAATACCCATTTGTCCGCCTAGGAGAAGTTGGTAGCGAGCCTCCTTAAATCCTATTTTCATTGCAAGTTTCTTTTGAATATCTCCTTTTGGGAAACTCTTCAAGCTCTCCTCCAAATAAGCGTATTCATTCCTCAAACCCATCAATGAAGCAATCGGTACTACTACTCTACGTAAATAGAATTTTTGAAAATAAGAAGTTTTCGAACCTTCGATTGGATGATTAAAATCTAAAACCCCTGCTTGAGAACCCGGTTTCAACAGTCGATAGATTTCTTTTAAGCCAGCCTCTGGATCTTCAAGATTACGTAATCCATAGGCCATGATCGCACCATCAAAAGAACTAGACGGCAGGCCTGTATTAAGTACATCCTTTTTTAGCCAGGAAATCGATAAGGCTGGATCTTCCAAAGAGCGTTTTCGTGCCTGATCAATTTGGGAATGAGAGAAATCAACACCCAAAACACTCCCAAAAGGTTGCACTAATTTCGCCAAAGCGAGACTTAGATCACCTGTCCCACAGCAAAGATCTATCCAGTCTTGGCCTGAGGAAGGTTCTAGCAATCTCAACAATTGTTTTTTCCAAAGTCGATGAAGGCCAAAGCTAAAAAGATCATTAAGGAAGTCATATTTATGAGAAATAGACTCAAATAATTTCTTAACTGATTTGGGATCTCGCGGTTTCACTTAAAGAGGTTCTAAAAAAAGAAAATTTTACTCAATATTCAAGTGGTCTTATTAATAAATTCTTTTGTAAAAGGTAATTTTTTATTTGTTCAATGCTTAAATCCCGATCATGTAAAAGAGAAGCTAATAAAGCAGCTGAAGCATTTCCTTCATTAAAAGCTTGATAAACATGTTCTAAACATCCTGCGCCTCCAGAAGCAATTACTGGAACAGTTACTGAATCCGCAATAGTTCGTGTTAACTCCAAGTCATAACCCTTTTGAGTTCCATCACCATCCATTGAAGTTAAAAGTATTTCTCCAGCACCTAAGGCACACACTTCTTTGGCCCAAGATAAAGCATCTAAGCCAGTATTCTTTCTACCGCCATTCACGTAAACATCCCAGCAAAGAGTCGACTGAGACCTACGCTTGGCATCAATTGCTACAACAATACACTGACTCCCAAATTGGCTTGATCCTTTACTTATCAGCTCAGGATCACTAACTGCAGATGAATTAAGACTAATTTTGTCAGCCCCTGCCCTTAAGAGCTCTTTAATCCCTTCAATAGAGCTAATCCCACCCCCAACTGTAAACGGAATAGTTACAGACTCTGCAGTGCGTCGAACTATATCAAGTAATGTTGCTCTTGCTTCATAACTAGCAGCTATATCTAAAAAAACCAACTCATCTGCCCCCTCATTGCTATACCGACAAGCCAGTTCCACAGGGTCTCCAGCGTCCCTCAATCCAACAAAATTAACACCTTTTACAACCCGTCCATTTGCAACATCAAGACAAGGTATTAAGCGAAGAGCGACCATAAACTTCAAATTAATGTACAGCGACTGTTAGGGTTGCCCAACAGCCCAAGCCTTGCAGCTCATGCCCCAGTCAGCAAACCTTACAAAAATAGGATCAAGGGTCAAGATTGATCTTGACAAAGTTAAAGATCGGATATCAGGTAATTTGATCCAGAAAATTTCTTCCGACCCTCGTGCCACTGTAATGGATTACAAGATGACCGACGGAGGTGGTGTGGGAGTTGTCTTGAAGCTTGCTGATGGAACTAAGAATTGGTTCTTTGAAAGTGAAGTCGGACGTGGGTGAGGGACAGAAAAGTGAGTGATACCCGTCAGCTTCTAGGAATAAAAGGAGGCTCTGAAACAACCAACATCTGGAAACTGCGTCTGCAGTTAATGAAGCCAATTACATGGATACCTTTGCTTTGGGGAGTTGTTTGTGGTGCTGCAGCAAGTGGCAATTACCATTGGAATATCAGTAATTTGCTTGCATCCATAGCTTGTATGGTCATGAGCGGTCCTCTCCTAACTGGCTACACGCAAACTATTAATGATTACTATGACAGGGAGATTGATGCTATCAATGAGCCTAGTCGTCCTATCCCTTCT
>QCPK01000010.1 GCA_003212555.1 Prochlorococcus sp. AG-436-K22
AGATTTGCTCCTTAGGGTTTTCCAGAAAAGTGAATCGGGAAGAATAAGAAGAAGTAATGGAGAAAAAAGTCTTCTATTGATTCAGCTGCCTATGGAATTAATGCAAGAGAGAATCCCATTAATTAAAGCCCAATGGATAAAGACAGGGGATAATCAAAAGCTTATGGCTGAGCTTCAGATTGTTTGCAATGGGATTTGGAGCGCAGTTTTCAATCGGCAAGATGGGTTGACTTTTTCAAAAGTGACTTAGAAAAACCTTTTTAGAAAAACATATCTCCTTTATCCTTACTGATATAATCAGGATCTTTTTGTAAGATTTTTATTTTGACAAAAGTAACTGTTGGGGAGAACGAAGGGGTTGAATCAGCTCTGAGACGTTTTAAGCGTCAAGTTTCTAAAGCTGGCATTTTCGGGGAACTAAAGCGTCTTCGCCATCATGAGACGCTTGTAGAGAAATACAAAAGAAAGCTTCAACAAAGAAGAAGAACACCTAGACGTCAATTCGATTAATTAGGCTTCATGTATCTAGAGTCTTCTTTTACTGGATTTGATAATTGGAAAAATTTAAAATCAACGATCTCCGAAACCAAGTTCGAAAAGGCCACACAAAACCTCAATCTTGGCGAAGAACTCAACTCAACAGAATAAAGAAGCTTCTGGAAGAAAATGAAGAGCAAATCATAAAAGCTTTAGCAGAGGATCTACAAAAGCCTTCGACAGAAGCCTTTTTTGAAATTCTTGCTTTAAAGCAAGAGCTACAAATAGCCAATAAACAACTTATTAAATGGATGCAACCAAGGAAAATAAAAGTTCCATTATGGCTTCAACCAGGATCAGCGAGTGTAATAGCAGAGCCTTTAGGTTGCGTTTTAATTATTGGCCCATGGAATTACCCTTTCATGCTGACCTTGCAGCCTTTGATATCTGCATTAGCAGCAGGGAACACAGCAATTCTCAAACCTTCAGAATTTGCTCCCTCCACTTCAGAGTTAACAACAAGACTTATTGGCAAATACTTCCCAAATGACGTTGTACAAGTTTTACAGGGAGACTCAAATTTTTCAGCAAGCCTTTTGGAGAATGAGTTTGATCATATTTTTTTTACTGGAGGCAGCGAGATTGCAAAAAAAGTTATGAGGTCCGCATCAAACTATTTAACACCTGTAACCCTTGAACTTGGAGGGAAGAACCCAGCTTTAGTTCTTCAAGGAGCAAACATAGATATTACCGCCAAAAGAATTATATGGGGCAAGAGTCTCAACTCTGGTCAAACTTGTTTAGCACCTAACCATCTTTTAGTGCAGGAGGAATTGAATGAAAAATTAATTTCTAAACTTAAGATAAATATCAATAGTTTCTATGGTAAGAATCCAGAAGAGTCATCTGACCTAGCAAAATTAAATAATAGGCAATTTGAAAAGGTTGTTAGCTTAATTAAGAATGCCTTTGAGGACAATAAAATAATTTTTGGTGGTTCAATCAATTATTCAGATCAAAAAGTTTGCCCTACATTGATAAGGTTAGATAGCATTGATGATCCAATAATGTCAGAAGAAATTTTCGGTCCTATCCTGCCTATTCTAACTATCAAAAGTCTTAAAGTAGGATTAGATATGATCCAAAAAGAAGCAAAGCCCCTTGCTATTTATATGTTTGGAGGTCGCTTAGAAGATCAAAAAAAAGTCATTAATTTAACAAGTTCTGGTGGGGTTTGCTTCAATGATGTAATCATGCAGGCAGGGATACCTGAACTTCCTTTTGGAGGAGTCGGATTGAGTGGGATAGGTAGTTATCATGGCCAAGCAGGTTTTGAAGTATTTTCCCATTTAAAGTCAATTTTAAATAGACCTTTTTGGCTAGATATAAATTTCAGGTATCCACCTTATAAACTAGATATTTCATTTCTTAATAAGCTTATAAAGTAAACTAGAAATATTGAAATCTCCTAAGTGCTACAGTAAAATCTGCATAGAAAAACCATTAAAATTTTATAGTAAGAAATGAATAAATACGCCTTACCAATTATCACCTTAACGTTATCAGGCCAAGTATCTTTATTGGCAGGCGAAGTGATAGTTAGGCCTGGAGAAACACTTACAAGTTTAGCAAATTATTACAACGTCAGCTTAGAATCTATTGTTGAGTCCAATGGGATAAATGATCCAGATAATTTAAAAGCAGGACAAAAGTTAGTAATTCCTGATTTAAATACATTAGCAAATCAGTCCTACCCAATAAAACATGTCATTAAAAAAGGCGAAACCATTGAATCAATCTCTATATTATATAAAATAAAGAAAAGTGAAATCATCAGATTAAACAATCTTCAAAAGCCATATTTAATCTTCGTGGATCAATCAATCTTGATACCAAATTCTGATAGCCTAGTTAAGAGCAAAAATAGCAAGTTTCATATAGTAGAAGATGGTGATACTCTCTATCAAATTTCGAAAAAATACAATGTCTCTCTCAGTCATATAATAAAAGTCAATGATATTAAAAATTCTAATGATCTAAAGATAGGGTTAAAACTTTTCCTTAAGAGAAATGATTTTAATGAGCCTCTTAAAAAAATCGTTAAGGGCAAGGAGGCAGATTGGAGAGATTATGGTGCTCTTAGAGTAAATTGGTCAACTTGGAATAAAATAGAAAATAATTTAATTACTTTAGGTTTAAATAGGGAAGAGAAACCATTTTATTTAGCTGTCAATTGTTATTCAAGTAAGCTAAATTGGAAACCAATATATGGTAAATGGAATCAATGGTTCGCACCTACAAATAATTTTGAGTTTGATTTATTAGATGACCTCTGTGAAAATACTAGTGAGATTTAAAATAACAAAGCTATTAACTTAGTTTTCTAATTTCTGGTGGATCTATTTGATCTGCCTCTTCTTCTACTATTTGTAATCTAATTTTCTTCCCTCCACAAATTCCCCCTAGAGAAACTCTCATAGTTGCACCACTCAGAGTTTGGAGTGCATTAAGTACATCTCTGAGATAGGGTGTACTGCTTCCACTTTCTAACCATAATCTTTCATTAATCTCTCCCAATCTCCGCCAAGAAGAGTGCAACCTTAATACAGCCGCTTCAATACTTTTTGCCTGTGTCAAGGCATCTGCCAGATATCCTAAAGCATCAATTCGCTGCGCTTCTTGAGTAGCCTTATCTAAATCCACATCATCACGTTGCAAAGTTCGCAAAGACAATGATGCATCATTTGTTTTTCCTATACATCTTGCTGCAATAGTAACCTCCTTAATAGAGTCAACATCAGGCGATTCTTTTAAAATATTGCGTAGATCCTTTTGCAAATTCTCAGGAAGCTTTGATAATTCTTTTGCTAAAGGAGCGACAATTTTTGGTGGAAGAAGATTCTCTTGTGTGCGTTGTCGAATTTCATCTGGTAAAAGAGGGCTAGTAGCTGATGTAAATTCATCAGATAATCTTCTTACTTGCTTACGAGTAATCTCATTACCTTTATTAGCAGCCTCAGCGATCATTTGCTGGACTTCAGGGGAAGACTGAGCAGTTTCGATAAAAGATCTCCTGGAAAAGTTATTTACACTTTTTTCATCAAGAGTGCCTTCTATAACAAGTTCATCAGCTGATTCTGCCAATTGAATCAATGAATATCCTCTGGTTTTACTAATTTCCATTTCTCTCAACCATTGTAAAAAACCAGCACCTCTACCTTCACCGCCTCGTTTCTCCCTATCTCGAATTGCACGCAATATCCTGCCCCTCCAAATATCAGTATGAAGATCAAATCTTTCACATATCGACCAAGCCTTTTGCAAACGATCTGAGAACTCAAAGGAACTAATATCATCCTGATCAGGATCGGGTAAATCCAACTGAAAAATAGAAAGGTCTGGCCCAGCTAATTTCTCCACAGAAAGCGAACTTAAAAATATTACTAATACAAGCAGAAAGCGACGACATTCTGTGACGCTAAAGAGAAAATTTACTTATCGCACGATAGTCTTATTAAAGAAATAACGGCTTAAACAAATGGCTATTTCAAGAGGAGACATGGTTAGAGTCAAAAGGCCTGAATCTTATTGGTTCAACGAAGTGGGGAAAGTAGCATCCGTTGATACTTCTGGTATCAAATACCCAGTGGTAGTTCGTTTTAACAAGGTTAATTATGCTGCATTCAGTGGAGTAGACGGTGGCAACAACACCAATAATTTTGCTGAAAGTGAACTAGAGGCAGTTTAAATCGATTGCCTGAGCTTCCAGAGGTAGAGACTGTCCGAAGAGGTTTAGAAGACAGGTTAAAGCATTTTTATGTTAAAGATTTAGAAGTACTTTCAGAAAGGACTATATCCAGTCTGGGAGGCATAAATGTCTTCAATGAAAATATCAAAGGATCTATTTTAGGCAATTGGACTAGAAGAGGCAAATACTTAATTTGCTTTCTTAAATCTCAAAATAGTGAGTCACATGCTGGATGGTTAGTAGTTCATTTAAGAATGACTGGTCAATTTAAATGGTTGAATTCAACGCAAATTGCTTGTAGCCATACTCGTGTGCGTTTTTGGAATAGCATTGGGAATGAAATTCGTTTTGTTGACACTCGAAATTTTGGTCAAATGTGGTGGGTTTCTCCTGAACATAAGCCAAGGGAAAAAATCAATGGATTAATGAAACTTGGCCCAGAACCTTTTAGCAATAAATTCAATCCTATGTACCTTAAAAAATCTCTTAGTACTAGGAAGAGATCAATTAAATCATCTTTATTAGATCAAACAGTAGTTGCTGGAGCAGGAAATATATATGCTGATGAAAGTCTTTTTGAGGCAGGAATATTACCAACAAAAAAATCAAGAGATCTAAGTGACATTGAAATCACTAGATTATGTAACTCTCTGATAAGGGTATTAAGAGTCAGCATTGGCAAAGGAGGTACTTCATTTAAAGACTTTCGAGATTTGGAGGGCACGAATGGTAATTACGGTGGTCAAGCTTGGGTTTATGGTAGAGAAAATAAATCATGTAAAAAGTGCGGTACTAAGATTATCAAAAAAAAAATATCTGGAAGAGGAAGTCACTGGTGCCCTAACTGCCAAAAATAAAGCCCTTCCTTATATAAGGAAGGGCTTTAAAAATATATTTATTAAAAGCAAAAGTTTTATAAAAATGTTTTACCTGGCATTGAGCTATTTTCTCAGGGGGCTTCCCCCCAAATATCGTCGCCGCTGATGCATTTCACAACCGAGTTCGGGATGGATCGGAGTGGGTCCACATCGCGATGAACACCAGGAAAACATTTTTATGTTCAAGGAATGAACCTTGAGAACTGCATAGGAAACTTTAAATATCTAAAAAAGTAAAGACAATAAAATTGTTAGATGAAGAAGTAGGTCAAGCCCTCGATCTATTAGTACTCCTCCGCTGCACCTGTTACCAGGCTTCCACGTAGAGCCTATCAACGGGTGTTCTTCCCGTGATCTTACTGGCTTATGCCATGGGAATACTCATCTTGAGGTGGGCTTCCCACTTAGATGCTTTCAGCGGTTATCCGCTCCGCACATGGCTACCCAGCGTTTACCGTTGGCACGATAACTGGCACACCAGAGGTGCGTTCCTCCCGGTCCTCTCGTACTAGGGAGAAATCCTCTCAATATTCCTGCGCGTACACCGGATATGGACCGAACTGTCTCACGACGTTCTGAACCCAGCTCGCGTACCGCTTTAATGGGCGAACAGCCCAACCCTTGGGACCGACTTCAGCCCCAGGTTGCGATGAGCCGACATCGAGGTGCCAAACCTCCCCGTCGATGTGAACTCTTGGGGGAGATCAGCCTGTTATCCCTAGAGTAACTTTTATCCGTTGAGCGACGGCCCTTCCACTCAGAACCGTCGGATCACTAAAACCGACTTTCGTCCCTGTTCGACTTGTAGGTCTCACAGTCAAGCTCCCTTCTGCTTTTGCACTCAGCGACTGATTTCCAACCAGCCTGAGGGAACCTTTGTACGCCTCCGTTACCTTTTAGGAGGCGACCGCCCCAGTCAAACTGCCCAGCAGATACTGTCCGCTTCCCGGATAACGGGTAAGCGTTAGAACCCTAGCTCTGAAAGAGTGGTATCTCACCATTGACTCAGTAGCACCCACAAGCACTACTTCATAGTCTCCCACCTATCCTGCGCATTCAGAGCCCGAGACCAATATCAACCTACAGTAAAGCTTCATAGGGTCTTTCTGTCCGGGTGTACGTAGTCCGCATCTTCACAGACAATTCTATTTCGCCGAGCCTCTCTCCGAGACAGCGCCCAAATCGTTACGCCTTTCGTGCGGGTCGGAACTTACCCGACAAGGAATTTCGCTACCTTAGGACCGTTATAGTTACGGCCGCCGTTCACCGGGGCTTCAGTCGCTAGCTTTGCTTGCGCTAACCAGCTTCCTTAACCTTCCGGCACTGGGCAGGCGTCAGCCCCCATACATCGTCTTGCGACTTAGCGGAGACCTGTGTTTTTGGTAAACAGTCGCTTGGGCCTCTTCACTGCGGCCAGCTCTCGCTGGCACCCCTTCTCCCGAAGTTACGGGGCCATTTTGCCGAGTTCCTTAGAGAGAGTTATCTCGCGCCCCTTAGTATTCTCTACCACCCCACCTGTGTCGGTTTCGGGTACAGGCAGTTATGCCTTAACGGGTATAGGGCTTTTCTTGGAAGCATGACATCACCAACTTCGTTGCCGTAGCAACTCGTACTCACGCCTCAGCTCAGAACGTTTTCGCCGTTCCTCATAGCCTTGAACGCTTGAACCAGTAACCAACATCTGGATTGGCTAGCCTTCTCCGTCCCCCTTCCCAAAACATAACCGGTACAGGAATGTTGACCTGTTATCCATCGACTACGCCTTTCGGCCTCGCCTTAGGTCCAGACTAACCCTCCGCGGACGAGCCTGCCGGAGGAACCCTTAGGGTTTCGGGGCATGGGATTCTCACCCATGTTTTCGCTACTCAAGCCGACATTCTCACTTCAATGCAGTCCACGCCCGCTTACGCTAACGCTTCACCCCACATAGAACGCTCCCCTACCATTTACAAGTAAATCCGCAGCTTCGGTACAACACTTAGCCCCGTTCATTTTCGGCGCAGGATCGCTCGACCAGTGAGCTATTACGCACTCCTTTGAGGATGGCTGCTTCTAAGCAAACCTCCTGGTTGTCTAAGCAATCCCACCTCCTTTATCACTTAGTGTTGATTTTGGGACCTTAGCTGGCGGTCTGGGCTGTTTCCCTTTCGAGTGTGGAGCTTATCCCCCACAGTCTGACTGCCTAGTTACACACAGGGTATTCAGAGTTCATATCGATTTGGTACCGCTTTCGCAGCCCGCACCGAAATGGTGGCTTTACCCCCCTGCTGGAGCACTAGACGCTACGCCTCAACGTATTTCGGGGAGAACCAGCTAGCTCCTGGTTCGATTGGCATTTCACCCCTAACCACAGCTCATCCGCTGATTTTTCAACATCAGTCGGTTCGGACCTCCACTTGGTATCACCCAAGCTTCATCCTGGCCATGGTTAGATCACCAGGGTTCGGGTCTATAAACACTGACAAACGCCCTATTAAGACTCGCTTTCGCTATGGCTCCACCATTCCCGGTTTAACCCGCCAGTGCCTATAAGTCGCCGGCTCATTCTTCAACAGGCACACGGTCACCCGATTAGTCGGGCTCCCATTGCTTGTAAGCTCACGGTTTCATGTTCTATTTCACTCCCCTCCCGGGGTTCTTTTCACCTTTCCCTCGCGGTACTGTTTCGCTATCGGTCACACAGGAGTACTTAGCCTTACGAGGTGGTCCTCGTAGATTCACACGGAATTCCACGTGCTCCGTGCTACTCGGGATACAGCTAGGCCAACTCTCCTTTCGATTACGGGGCTTTCACCCTCTATGGCGCGCCATTCAAACGCTTCTTCTAGGTTCATTGGTCCACATTGCTGTCCCACAACCCCGACGATCGAAATCATCGGTTTGGGCTGATCCCCGTTCGCTCGCCGCTACTTAGGGAGTCGTTTTTACTTTCCTTTCCTCCAGCTACTAAGATGTTTCAGTTCGCTGGGTTGGCTCGTTCCAGCCTATATATTCAGCTGGTCGTATTAAGGGTTGCCCCATTCGGAAATTCCCGGATCAAAGCGTGCTTCCAGCTCCCCGAGACATATCGCAGGTAACCACGTCCTTCATCGCCTCTGTGTGCCAAGGTATCCACCGTGAGCCCTTTGTAGCTTGACCATTAATCTATTAAACTTAGCTAAAATTTATTTAGTAATCACTTATCTCTAAGTGAATTAAGTAATAGAAAATTTGCTCTAACTCAAGAATTGAACATAAAAATCTAATCATTAAAAAATGAAAACACTTCTATGCATCTATGAGATGCTTTATTTTTCTAGATTTTCCTATGCAGTTGTCAAGGTTCTGCTGAAACAAACCGAATATTCCTAAGAACATTCAGTGAGCCCAGCGTCTTATCAGCCTGAAATTAATTCAAGAGTGATAGGAAGCTAGGTTCCTTCAGTTGAACAACATCTAAATCACATTTAACAATTAACAATCTCCAATTTGAGTTATCAGGTAGTTGATCAGTGGAGGTAAGCGGACTCGAACCGCTGACATCCTGCTTGCAAAGCAGGCGCTCTACCAGCTGAGCTATACCCCCAACAACGAATGGGCCATCCTGGACTTGAACCAGGGACCTCACCCTTATCAGGGGTGCGCTCTAACCGCCTGAGCTAATAGCCCAGGAGAAAGTTTGTTGGGTGTGACCTAGACAAGTTTAGGAACTGAAATTAAAAGACTAATGATAAGTGATTTCTCAATTTCACAGTTAATAATCTGAGGTACCGATCGACCTAAGGTGACAGGATTACGGCCTAAATTTATAAATCAGACATCATAATCAGTTTATGTCTCCCTGTTAGGAGGTGATCCAGCCGCACCTTCCGGTACGGCTACCTTGTTACGACTTCACCCCAGTCATCAGCCCCACCTTCGGCGTCCTCCTCCACAAGGGTTGGAGTAACGACTTCGGGCGTGGCCAACTTCCATGGTGTGACGGGCGGTGTGTACAAGGCCCGGGAACGTATTCACCGCAGTATGCTGACCTGCGATTACTAGCGATTCCTGCTTCACGTAGGCGAGTTGCAGCCTACGATCTGAACTGAGCCACGGTTTATGGGATTTGCTTGCCCTCGCGAGTTTGCTGCCCTTTGTCCGTAGCATTGTAGTACGTGTGTAGCCCAGGATGTAAGGGGCATGATGACTTGACGTCATCCACACCTTCCTCCGGTTTATCACCGGCGGTCTTTCTAGAGTGCCCAACTAAATGCTGGCAACTAAAAACGTGGGTTGCGCTCGTTGCGGGACTTAACCCAACATCTCACGACACGAGCTGACGACAGCCATGCACCACCTGTCACTGCGTTCCCGAAGGCACCCTCAAATTTCTAAGAGGTTCGCAGGATGTCAAATCCTGGTAAGGTTCTTCGCGTTGCATCGAATTAAACCACATACTCCACCGCTTGTGCGGGCCCCCGTCAATTCCTTTGAGTTTCACACTTGCGTGCGTACTCCCCAGGCGGAACACTTAACGCGTTAGCTACGACACCGAGGGGGTCGATTCCCCCGACACCTAGTGTTCATCGTTTACGGCCAGGACTACAGGGGTATCTAATCCCTTTCGCTCCCCTGGCTTTCGTCCATGAGCGTCAGTTATGGCCCAGCAGAGCGCCTTCGCCACTGGTGTTCTTCCCGATATCTACGCATTTCACCGCTACACCGGGAATTCCCTCTGCCCCTACCATACTCAAGCCCTACAGTTTCCACTGCGATGATGGAGTTAAGCTCCACGTTTTTACAGCAGACTTGTAAGGCCGCCTGCGGACGCTTTACGCCCAATAATTCCGGATAACGCTTGCCACTCCCGTATTACCGCGGCTGCTGGCACGGAATTAGCCGTGGCTTATTCCTCAAGTACCGTCATATCTTCTTCCTTGAGAAAAGAGGTTTACAGCCCAGAGGCCTTCATCCCTCACGCGGCGTTGCTCCGTCAGGCTTTCGCCCATTGCGGAAAATTCCCCACTGCTGCCTCCCGTAGGAGTCTGGGCCGTGTCTCAGTCCCAGTGTGGCTGATCATCCTCTCAGACCAGCTACTGATCGAAGCCTTGGTGAGCCATTACCTCACCAACAAGCTAATCAGACGCGGGCTCATCCTCAGGCGAAATTCATTTCACCTCTCGGCATATGGGGTATTAGCGGTCGTTTCCAACCGTTATCCCCCTCCTGAGGGTAGATTCCCACGCGTTACTCACCCGTCCGCCACTAACCCGAAGGTTCGTTCGACTTGCATGTGTTAAGCACGCCGCCAGCGTTCATCCTGAGCCAGGATCAAACTCTCCGTTGTAGTCAGGCCCTATTGTAAAAATAAATTCTACTCAGTCTGATTTGCTTCTCCCACAGATAACAGCACTGGCGTACTGATCGTGATTGTTGCCACCTTGTTTTTAATAAGGGTTCTTAAGAGTGCACTTAGTTTTATCCTCGTGACTTTCCCGGATCTCAGATCCGTCGTTGCTCTAAGTCTGTAACACGAAAATCAAATATAGAGCCGTGAAACTCCAATTCGAAATAGTGACAGAATCATGCAACTAATTTCTTTTGACGGGACCTCACACTTATATCGCATTTACATTCACAGCAGCTAAAAGCACTGTGAACGCGATAAAAGCGTCAGTTCCTAAACTTTTTAGTTGTCCAGGTTCTGCTTCAGCTCTCTAACTTTCATTAAGGAGCCTGGGCATTGTGATCAAAAGATCACCCTAGAAACCTACATCAGCGAATGGATTGCTCCATAGATGATGTAAGGGCTCACTAACAAAGTGTTTGAAAATCAAGCGCTTTTAAGAGAGCCATGAAACGAGTTGAACCCGATTCACATCCAGTCCTCAATTTTAGACTACAAAGCCAATTATGCGCAACAGGCAAAAGTAGAAAACTTCCTCTAGTTGATCTTCTTTTTCTTAACTAGTATAAAAACAGCTTGCAACAACAAGCCTTTGCGAATTGCATCAAAAAAAACATAAATGGCAGAACGATTTAGTCAACAGCGTCAAAGAGTACGCCCGAACTCCAATGAAGAGGCAGTCATAAAAAGGGCTCAAGAACATTTCGAGCGTTCTTTGATCAAAATTGATGGTCAATTAGCAGGAAGTGTTGCAGCTCTTGAACATCCTGCAAGTAATGATGCCCTCAACTATGGGGAAATTTTCTTAAGAGATAATGTTCCTGTAATGATTTATCTGCTTACTCAGAAACGCTATGACATTGTCAAAAAATTCTTAACTGTATGCCTTGATCTTCAAAGTACTAGCTACCAAACTAGAGGAGTATTCCCAACAAGTTTTGTTGAAGAGAACAATGAACTGATAGCTGATTATGGGCAAAGGTCTATAGGAAGAATAACTTCAGCTGATGCAAGCTTATGGTGGCCGGTTCTATGCTGGCTCTACGTAAGGAAAAGCAAAGATACGACATTTGGAATTAGTCAAAAAGTTCAAAGAGGAATCCAATTACTTTTGGACTTGGTATTACACCCTACTTTTGAAGGGACTCCAGTCCTTTTTGTGCCAGATTGCTCATTCATGATTGATCGCCCTATGGATGTATGGGGAGCACCCTTAGAGGTAGAAGTACTTCTTTATGCATCTCTAAGTAGTTGCATTGAACTGATGGACTTAAGTAGTAAGCACCAAGTAAGTCGTCTCTTAGATCAAAGGCTTGTACTTACAAGACAATGGGTTCATGATCTGCGCCAATTCCTCTTAAAGCATTACTGGGTAACAAGTAAAACCATGCAAGTGCTTAGAAGACGACCTACTGAACAATATGGTGAAGACCAGCACCAAAATGAATTCAACGTCCAACCTCAGATAGTTCCTCCTTGGTTGCAAGATTGGCTTGAGAATAGAGGAGGATATCTTATTGGAAATATTCGAACAGGCAGGCCAGATTTCCGCTTTTACAGCCTAGGAAATTCCCTCGCATGTATGTTTGGTGTTTTAACAGCTCCTCAGCAAAGAGCTCTTTTTTCGCTTAGTACTTCATAATCGATCACATTTGATGGCACAAATGCCAATGCGAATTTGTCACCCTCCAATGGAAGTAGATGAATGGCAAAACAAAACCGGATCAGATCCCAAGAACTGGCCTTGGAGCTACCACAATGGAGGGCATTGGCCAAGCATTCTTTGGTTTTTTGGTGCATCTATTCTTCTTCATGAACAAAGATATCCAAAAGCTGATGTCTTGTTGATGGGACAAATGAGATCTTTATTAGAAGAGTGTTATTGGAGCCAATTGAATCAACTACCTAAACAAAAGTGGGCGGAGTACTTTGACGGACCTACTGGAACATGGGTAGGACAACAATCAAGAACCTACCAAACTTGGACCATTGTCGGTTTCCTTCTAATGCATCACTTTTTAAAAGTAAACCCTAAAGACGTATCTATGATGGACTTACACCTAAAATAAAAGTCTTCAGAAAAGACCTAAAGTTAGAGACTTATCGATAGGAAGGCATGCACCTATACCTAAGTAAATTGTAAGAACGGTGCCAAATAAGAAAAAACCCATAGCGATAGGTCTCCTGAAAGGGTTATTGAATTTATTTACATTTTCTATAAAGGGAATCAACATTAAGCCTAAAGGTATAAGTGTTTGCAAAGCAATTCCAAGAAGCTTATTTGGGACTACTCGAAGAATCTGAAAAACTGGATATAAATACCATTCTGGAAGGATTTCCAAGGGAGTTGCAAATGGATTGGCTTTATCGCCGAGGAATGCTGGATCTAATACTGCAAGACCTACAACACAGGCAATAGTGCCAAGAATGACAACTGGGAAAATATAGAGAAGATCATTTGGCCATGCAGGCTCACCATAGTAGTTATGGCCCATGCCTTTTGAAAGCTTAGCTCTTAACTTAGGATCGGATAAATCAGGTTTTTTAAGAGTCGACATAACAGAGGATTAAAAGTTGCAATTTTTGTTTGAGATATGAATCACAGGGGACCTGATATTCCTTGCTTCCTAATCATAAGGAAGTGCATCAGCATAAATATTGCGAGAGTCCAAGGAAGAACAAAAGTATGCAAACTATAAAAGCGAGTAAGTGTTGTCTGACCTACACTTTCTCCCCCTCTTAGGAGTTCAACCATAAAGTTACCGACTACTGGAATAGCAGCAGGAACACCTGAAACAATCTTGACAGCCCAATAACCAACTTGATCCCATGGCAAAGAATAACCAGTAACACCAAAAGCAACTGTAATTACAGCCATTACGACACCAGTAACCCAGGTAAGTTCCCTTGGCCTTTTAAAGCCTCCAGTCAAATAAACCCTAAACACATGCAAAATCAACATGAGCACCATCATCGAAGCGCTCCATCGATGGACTGATCTAATAAGCCAACCAAAACTGACATCAGTCATCAAGTAACTGACTGAGTTGTAAGCCTCAGTCACAGTGGGCTTGTAATAAAAAGTCATTGCAAAACCCGTTGCAAATTGAATCAAGAAGCAGACAAGTGTGATGCCTCCAAGACAATAAAAGATGTTTACATGTGGAGGTACGTATTTTGAAGTGACATCATCTGCGATGTCTTGTATTTCAAGCCGTTCCTGGAACCAGTCGTAGACAGGTGAGGAGTTCGCCATTTAATCAGATGACTTAATAATTAATAAAAACAGTCTACTGAATGTGCCCCATGGTTCGTGCAATTAGTTAATCCAATGCTCTCAACTGTAAAAACCTGTTCAAAAACTTTCCGACGATTTATTGCGGGAATAATCAGTTTTGCGCTTATTTTTTTAATAGGGACAGAGCCTATTTGGGCTCTAAATGATGGTCAGCAACTTGTTCTAGAAACTTGGAATATCGTAAATGAAGGATTTTTAAATCCTGACAAATTTAATGAAGTTCAATGGAGACGGCTCAGGCAACAAGCACTAGAACAACCAATTACAACATCAGATGAAGCATATTCCGCTATTGAAAAAATGCTTTCCCCCTTAGGAGATCCATATACAAGACTTTTACGACCTGATGATTTTGTGGCTTTAAAAGGAAGCAATATAGGTAGCGAGATAAATGGAGTAGGCCTTCAATTGGGTGCACGGAATGATGATGGTGAGATTGTCGTAATAGCGCCACTTGAAGGTTCACCTGCAGCAGATGCAGAGATAGTTAGTGGTTCAATCCTTTTAAAAGTCGACAATTACTCTCCCAAAAGACTGGGGTTGGAGGCAACTGCATCAAAACTCAGAGGTGAAACTGGTTCCAAAGTATTTATCACTCTTCAAACACCCGATGAACAAACTAAAGAACTAACTCTAGAAAGAAGAAGTGTTGATTTAAGACCAGTCAGAACAAGAAGAATAAGAAATGAAAATCATACGCTCGGATACCTTCGAATCACACAATTTAGTGAAGGTGTACCCGAAAAGGTTAAAGAAGCATTAAATGAACTTTCTGAAAAAGATGTTGAAGGGATCGTATTGGATTTAAGAAACAACTCTGGCGGACTGGTTAGCTCTGGTCTTGCTGTCGCAGATGCATTCCTAAGTGAAAAGCCAATAGTAGAAACAAAAAACAGAGATGAAATTAATGATCCTATTCCTGCAGATAAAGAAACTCTCTACGATGGTCCATTAGTAACTCTTGTGAATGGTGGGACAGCAAGTGCCAGTGAAATTCTTGCTGGAGCACTTCAAGACAATCAAAGATCTCTCTTAATAGGTTCACGTACCTTTGGGAAGGGTTTAATTCAATCTCTTACAAACCTTAGTGATGGTAGTGGCCTGGCTGTCACTGTAGCCAGCTACCTCACACCATCAGGGAGAGATATTCAGAATCTAGGCATAGAACCTGACCGTTATCTAGAAATACCTGAACCTCTAAATCCTGGTGGGCCTGAAGATAGATGGCTTCAAGATGCAGAGCTTCTTATGGAAGCGAGTTTAGATCTCCAAGATATTGAAGAAAATGAAGATCAAGGTATTGCAAACGAAGATACAAACTATATAGAAGACGAAAACAATATCTAATGGCAATTAGAACTTATTACGATCCTCTCCATCAAGGAATTGCTCTTGATGACAAATTACCTGAAGAAGAAATGGTAATAAGATTAATAGACTCATCACCATTTCAAAGGCTAAGAAGAATCAAACAACTTGGTCCAGCATCACTAACATTCCATGGTGCAGAGTCTAGTAGATTCAGTCACTCTATTGGCGTCTTCCATATTGCTCGCAAAGCCTTTAACAAACTTATAAAAATAAATACCGAGTTAAAAAAATATCGTGGATTGTTGTATGCATCTGCCTTATTGCATGACATAGGGCATGGTCCTTTAAGTCATACAAGTGAGGGAATGTTTAACATCAATCACGAAAAGTGGTCATCAAAAGTAATTAAAGAGCATCCTTTTATTTCAAAAGAGCTTAATCATTTAGAGGATAATTTAAGTCTAAAAGTTTCTAAGCTTATAGAAGGTAAAAATCCAGACCATAAGCTCATTAAGACATTAGTTAGTAGCCAGTTAGATTGTGATCGCCTTGATTATTTAATGCGAGATAGTAATAGTATTGGAACTAATTATGGTCAAATAGATTTAGAACGTATTCTCTCAGCACTAACACTTGCGCCAGATGGAGACCTTGCTATAGAACCAAAAGGTTTGATGGCTGTAGAACACTATTTAGTAGTCCGCAATCTTATGTATAGGACCATTTATAATCATAGGTTAAATGAAGTCTCCAACTGGCTACTTGAAAAAATAATTGAGACAGCCAGGCATCTAAGTCCAAAAGAATTGTGGGTTGACAATTGTTTATCTAAATGGATATGGGAACCAAGGCAAATAGATTTAGATCTATTTCTCGCAAATGATGATATAAGGACTCTCTATCACCTTTCAAGATGGAAGGATGATTCACCAAAACCATTAAAACTTTTATGTGATAATTTCCTGAACAGGAAGCTACTTAAAGCCACTAATATAGATTACCTTACAACAGAAGTTCAACTAGAAGCATTAGTTATTACTAGAAATCTTGCCCAAAAGCTAGGCAAAGATCCTTTATTATGCTGTGGCCTTCGTCAAAACAAATTCATTGGCTACCAGCCTTACAAAAGTGGGTTAAGAATATGGGATGGATCTGAAATGCAAGCTATAGAGAAAGCTTCATTATTAATAGATAGATTAATAAGTCCCTCTAAAACAGCTTGGTTAATCTACCCGAAAGAAATACACATAGATTTAAAGAGAGAGCTATTACAATTAAGGCAATCTAAAAAATACAACTAAATATGATAAATATTATGAGAATTGATTCTAAAAAAGAAAAGATTATTTTCCCAAAAGCTTTTAAAAACAATTGGCGTGAAATGCTAAATTCAATTGTAAAAAGTTATAAGGAGTTATCAGTCTCTTTTAATATTAGGGGATGGGATTTAGATTGCAAAGATATAAGCTATATTCAAAAAATCTGTGATAGAGAAAAACTGCACATTACTTTTATTGAATCAAGTAAAATTGAAAGCATTATAAGTGCATCTTCCCTAGGTATCCATACATCAATGAATTTAGTAGATAGCGAAGATAACCAAAATCAAATTAAATTAAATTCTGAGCATCCGCCTTCCACTGAGAGTAATTCATCAAATGTCTTGTTCCATATTGGGACACTACGGTCTGGCGAGGTATTGGAAGCAATCAAGAATGTTTTAATACTGGGGGACGTTAATCCAGGTGCAAAAGTAATAGCTGGAGGAGATGTAATGATTTGGGGCAGGCTCCTTGGTATTGCTCATGCAGGAAAAAATGGAAATATTGAAGCCAAAATCACAGCCCTTCAACTGCGGCCAGTTCAACTACGAATTGCAAGCAAGGTCGCCAGGGGTCCGAAAGAAAAACCAGATGAAGGTTTAGCAGAGCAAGCAAGCATAGAAGAAGATTTAATTGTTATAAAACCCGCAAGAAGCTACTAAAAGTAAAAGTAGGTTTCCAGAAAAAGCCTTATGAAAACTGGAAAAAAAAATTAAAACTAAAATTTTGTTTTTTTCTAAGATTGCTATTACATCAAATGCAATTAAAATTATTCAACTTTGAAGAGGTCCGTGACATTAAATACAAGAGTCATTCTTATCTGCTCAGGCAAGGGTGGGGTTGGCAAAACAACTCTTACAGCCAATCTAGGCATTTCCCTAGCAAGTAAAGGTTCCCCAACTGCAGTTTTAGACGCTGATTTCGGTCTTCGAAATCTTGACTTACTGCTAGGTTTAGAAAATAGAATTGTTTATACAGCCCAAGAAGTATTAGAAGAGAATTGTCGTCTTGACCAAGCCTTAGTCAAACATAAGCAAGAACCCAACCTTTCCCTATTACCTGCTGGGAACCCAAGAATGCTTGATTGGCTGAAGCCTGAAGATATGGTGAAAATAGTAGATATGCTTAGCAAGCAATTTGAATATGTACTCATTGACTGTCCTGCCGGCGTAGAAGATGGTTTCAGGAATGCAGTAGCAGCTTCAAAAGAAGCAATTATCGTAACTAATCCAGAAGTATCTGCAGTAAGGGATGCTGATAGAGTCATTGGCCTTCTTAATACACATGGGATAAAACCTGTTCAATTAGTTCTCAATAGAGTTCGTCCAAAGATGATGGAAAGCCAGGAAATGTTATCCATAGAAGATGTAACCGACATACTCGCACTCCCTTTATTAGGGCTAGTACTTGAAGATGAACAAGTAATCGTAAGTACTAACAGAGGTGAACCTCTTACCCTTATAGGCAGTAGTCATTCCCCAGCAGCAAGATGCTATTCAAATATTGCTGGACGTCTAAAAGGAGAAGACATACCACTTATTGATCCTTCCAAAGAGGGGTCGGGTCTTAGAGACAAATTTCGTCGACTGATGCAAACAAAGATTTTCTAACACCATGACATTAAGAGACATCCTAAACAAATTGCTAGGCAGGCACCCTGCAAGTGCTTCAAAAGCCAGAGAGAGGCTACAACTAGTTCTCGCCCATGACAGAACTGATCTAAGTCCAGACCTTTTGGAGCAAATGAGAGAAGAAATACTAAATGTAGTAGCTAAATATGTAGAGATTGATCTTGAAGGAGGTGCGGTCAGTCTTGAGACCGAAGACAGGATGACTGCTTTAGTTGCAAATCTACCTATCAAAAGAACACTTTCTGGGGAAATACAAATTAAAGAACAGACTAAAAAAGAAACTGTTTCATCTTCCATAGAAGAGGCTACTGAATAGCAACCTGCTCTATCATAAATAAAAATCTAAGTTAAAAAAATAGGGGCCAAAATTAAAAAACAAATAAAGTTATTGAGCAAAAATCTACAATTGATTGAAAATATAACCTATCCAATTTAAGCTCATAGTTTAGAATGCCGGCTTAGCTCAGCGGTAGAGCAGCGCTTTTGTAAAGCGAAGGTCATCAGTTCAAATCTGTTAGCCGGCATACACCTACAAAGGTTATCAAGCATTACAGCAGTTATAGACTCTCTATTTTCCCTCTTCCTGAAAAGATCCACAGTAAGAGTAGAAAAACTAATGTATTTAGGCCCTGAAGATCAAACAAATAATTTGTACTAAAAACTATTAGAGGGTTTAAGAACCAAAAGAAAGCTGACTGGAGTATTAAAGCTAGGAGAAAAATCCAAATCATTGTCTTTAAATGGCAAAAGGGTAAACACTGCCTTGTCTCAAGGTCTCCCATCGCCCTTTGCCTTTCCATTTAATCAAAGTACTTGCTAAACCCGATGACAAAGGCCAAGGCATTGGTCCTAGCAAGGGTATTTTTGGAAAAGTTTTCGATATCTCCATTGCAGAAACCAAAGGTTCAAATCCAGATAAATTTGCACTTGTTGTCGCCAAAGGTCCAGTCTTCTCTAGAAAATCTATTGCAAGATCACAGGCAGGAATTCTAATACCTATTGACGATCCAAAAGGATTTAAAGATGCAACGATAGGTCCAATAGCAGGCAAAACCATAGTTAATGCACCTGGCCAATAAACAGATCCTATCTTCGAAGCATCTTCCAAAGCTTCAGGCAAAATAAAATCAAAAAAATCTTCCGAAGAAGATGCCATAAGTATGAAGGGCTTAGTTTTTGGCCTGTTTTTTAAATTCCATAGATCATCTGCATTTTCAGGAATAGTAGCTAACGCTGGCAAAGTATCTGTAGGGAATAAAACTGGAGAGCCTTCATGTAGCAAACTTCTTAACTCTCCTGCATTAAATAGAGGGATTGACATAGTTAATTGTTTATTTTGTTGGATAACGTCCTAGAGCAAAGCGTCGAATACCTTCTAAATCATTTGCAAACTCAATTTCAGAAAAATCATTCTTCTTCAAAATGCTCAGAACCCTTTCACTTTGATCACAATTATGCTCAAGAATAAGCAATCCGCCTGGACGAAGTCCATTCAGAGAGCCTTTGATGATTTCACGACAACAATCCAAACCATCATTCCCTCCGAAAAGTGCTAAATGAGGCTCATGATCACGAACAGCTAAATCAAGTTTCTCAAAATTAGACTTAGGAATATATGGAGGGTTAGCAATAGCTAAATCAAAAGTCCCAAACCAAGTCTTTAAAGGTTCCCACCAATTACCTAAATGCATATAAATTTCAGAATCAGAAACTAACTGTTCTATGTTCTTTGTTGCAAGAGTCAATGCATGCTCACTGCAATCAACTGCATGCCCAATCCATTTAGGGAAAGATCTTGCTAAGGCAATAGCTAAAGCTCCCGAGCCAGTTCCTAAATCAACCCATCTACCTATAGCTTTTTCAGAAAGGTTTACTTTGCTCAAAGCCAAATCGATCATAATCTCAGTTTCTTGCCTAGGGATCAAAACAGAAGGGTTAACTTCTAATTCGAAATCTCTCCAAGGACATTTACCTAGTTGATATTGCAAAGGTATTTTTTGGTCTAAAAATCTCATCCAAATTACTGTTAGCTCTTCAAGAGACAAATTAAGTTGATAATTTCTTTCTGGAGAAATTTTCAACATTTGCAAATGACTCCAAGACAACCCACCCCCAAGATCTAGTAACCAATCAAGGTCTACAGAGTTACCTCCTTTAGCAAGTTGATAATTTCTCCAGGTTAAAATTTCTTTCCCTGAAAAAGAGTTTTCCAAAATCATTTTTTAATCAATCTGGACCTTTCTGGAGATCAATAAAAGCTTTAGAAATATGCTCTGGCCCTTTTCTAAGTAACTTATGTCCAGAGACATCCTTCTTTATTAAGACCAAATCAACTTTAGAAAAAGCAGCTAGTTTTTGAGAATCTTTTATAAAATTTGTCAGCCATCTCAACCTAGGTCCCTTCCCAGTTGAGACCCAACTTTCAAGCAATAGATTTTCGCCATGAAAAAGAGGTACTAAATATTTAATTTGCAAGTCAATAACTGGTAATTCATATCCTTCATCAGATACCCCCCCATAGGATAAGCCAACTTTTGAGAGGGCATTTATTCTTGCCTCTTCTAAAAATGACAAATAGGAACCATGCCACATAACTCCAGCGTGGTCAGTGTGTTGAGGCAAAACAATCTTTCTTAGCAGCCAAGGGGAGTTAGAAAAGCTATCAGCCATAGGCTCTAGAAAAAAGTTTTCCTGTTCAAATCTATAAGGCCGCTAAAAATTAAAAATAAATGCAAAGGTATTATATAGAGCACTCAATGAGAAATTCACACTGATTGCACTAAAATGAATAGTTTTGATTTTTGAGATCCTTACTTAACTCTTTGGTCCAAGCTTACCTTTGCCTGAATCAGAGAAAAAGCTTGATTTTTCTCCATCACTGGTGGAGATATATAGACCTACTAGAAAGATCGTTGGGATACCAACGAAAAGCAAGCTGATAATAAAACCGAAATTGGTGGTTTCCATGAACTCAAGAAGCCGCTAGACGAAATAAGTAATTACTGAGACTATAAATGGATAACCCCCATCTCCCAGAGAAAGGGCTGGAACAATTAGATGTTGTAACGAGAATCAATTTAAATGCAAACGATTTCTCTCAAATAAATCATTTAGGAAGTCGTTTTAATAGAGCATCCTCAATCAATGTTTTGGAGTTAGCAGGCGGCGATTGAGGCCTAGTAAGAACAACTACAGAGGATTTAACAATTGATTGGCATGCCAATCTCCAAGTATGAGGGCGATTTTTAAGCTTGATCTTCTCTATTTCAGTAACTGGGGACAATGCTCCCTGGTTCTCGCTCTCTATAGACACAAAGCAAGTAATGCATTGGCCATAACCACCACAATTTCCAATTGATCCTTTAAATCCATAAAGCTCCATCCCTTCTCTTAGAGCAATTTCTCGTAAATTTTCACCAGTTTGGCACTTCACATCTCTTCCTTCTCTAATAAAACGAACAATTGGCATGATCTTAAAAGTTACAAATGTTGGCTTCAATTTTGACTGCTAACCTTGCCAAACGTGGCTAAATAACTGCCAAAAGGAACATATCAACTGTTTTTTCAAGCTTCTAAAATTGCTTTTCAAGGTCTCTGGATTATCAACAGTCGTTGCAGGTGTCCGCAACCTACCCCGTCTTAGAGAGAAGAACCTCTACGATCATCGGGTCTAGCTGCATCAAAGCAGCTTCGTTATTCGAAACCTTTTACCCATGGGATTGCCCTGGTATCGGGTGCACACAGTCGTAATTAACGACCCCGGCCGACTCTTGGCCGTGCACCTCATGCACACAGCTTTGCTAGCCGGCTGGGCCGGCTCCATGGCCCTATATGAATTGGCCATATTCGATCCTAGTGATCCAGTATTGAATCCTATGTGGCGCCAAGGCATGTATGTCATGCCGTTTATGGCCCGCTTAGGCGTAACAAGCAGTTGGAATGGCTGGGACCTCACAGGAGGTGTTGGCTCATTTGACTTTGATTCATTAGGGTTCTGGGGAAAAGCTCTTCCGTATTCAACTTTTGAAGGCGTAGCAGCAGCCCATATCCTATTCAGTGGTCTAATGATGCTGGCCGCTATCTGGCATTGGACTTACTGGGATCTTGAACTCTGGGAAGATTCTCGTACTGGAGAACCAGCTTTAGACCTTCCTAGAATTTTTGGAATCCACCTTTTACTTGCAGGACTTGCCTGCTTTGGTTTTGGTATTTCACTTTCCTCTGTAGGGATGTGGGTATCAGATCCATATGGACTTTCTGGACATGTCGAGAAAGTTGCCCCAGTTTGGGGAGCAGCTGGTTTCAATCCCTTTAACGAGGGTGGAATAGTTGCTAACCACATAGGCGCAGGTCTGATAGGAATTATTGGTGGAGTATTCCATATCACCAATAGGCCTGGAGAAAGACTTTATAGAAACCTTCGGATGGGAAGTCTTGAAGGCGTTCTGGCGAGTGCATTAGCAGCAGTTCTCTTCGTATCTTTTGTTGTTTCCGGAACAATGTGGTATGGCTCAGCAACAACTCCAATTGAGTTATTTGGACCTACCAGATACCAATGGGATTCAGATTATTTCAAGACTGAAATCAATCGTAGAGTTGAAGCATCTATGAATGATGGTGCAACTAAAGCAGAAGCTTATGCAGCCATTCCAGAGAAGCTTGCTTTCTATGATTATGTAGGAAATAGTCCTGCGAAAGGAGGCCTATTTAGAGCAGGTGCTCTAGTTAATGGAGATGGCGTCCCAACTGGTTGGCAAGGGCATGTTTCCTTTACTGACAAAGAAGGTAATGATCTCGAAGTAAGAAGAATGCCTAACTTCTTTGAGAATTTCCCAGTTGTTCTTGAAGACAAGGAAGGTAATGTAAGAGCTGACATTCCTTTCAGACGTGCAGAAGCCAAATACTCGTTTGAGCAAATGGGTGTTACTGCAACTATCTATGGTGGTGAACTAAGCGGACAAACATTCTCTGACCCAGTTGTAGTCAAGCGTTTAGCTCGTAAAGCTCAACTTGGAGAATCATTCAAGTTTGATCGCGATCGCTACAAGTCTGACGGTGTGTTTAGAAGCGGGCCAAGAGCGTGGTTCACCTATGCTCACGCATGCTTTGGATTGCTCTACTTGTTTGGCCATTGGTGGCATGCTGCCAGGACTCTGTACCGTGATACCTTTACTGGTGTTGATCCAGACATTGGAGATCAGGTTCAGTTTGGTGTCTTCAAAAAACTTGGAGACGAAACCACTCGTCGCGTCCCTGGACGTGCTTAATCGCAAGGAATCTTTAGCCATTATCTAAAATCCCTATGGAAGCTTTCTCCTACGTCCTAATACTCACTCTGGCAGTAGTGACATTATTCTTCGCTGTCGCATTTCGCGATCCGCCGAAGTTTGATAAAAAATAAATGCCTCAAAAAAGCCCCACCTAAAAAGTGGGGCTTTTTATATTTTTGTAATCAAAAAATTGTGAGCTAAAAATAACCAAAAAAAAAGATTCCTTGATTTAATTAACTTTAGGGCTTTTCATTAGACAAATAGAGGTTTAAAGTTAATTTAAACCTCATCTAACAAGGGCAGCATGCAATGCCCCTCTTGCCAAAACACAGATAGTAGAGTGCTGGAATCTCGATCAGCAGATTCTGGCAAATGTGTCAGAAGACGCAGAGAATGCCTCAACTGTGATTTTCGTTTTACTACCTATGAGCGGGTAGAAACTGTTCCTATTACTGTTATTAAAAGAAATCGTGCAAAAGAAACATTTTGCAGGAGCAAGCTAATTAATGGCATAACCAGAGCTTGTGAAAAAACCTCTATAAACAGCCAGAAAGTTGAAATGATTGTTGACGAAATTGAGAACCAACTACAACAGCGAAACCAAAAAGAAATTAACAGCTCAGACCTAGGAGAAATGATTTTGATTCATTTAAAAGGTATGAATGAAGTTGCATATATACGATTTGCTTCGGTTTATCGGCAATTCAATGGCATCAATGATTTTATTGACACTTTAGAAAGTTTTAAACCTTCTGAGAAGTTTGCGACAATTGTCTAATAGCTGAGGTGTAGAGTGGAGAATCAGTTCCTTTAGATTTGCAGGTCTAAAGTACTTAATTCTCGCATTGCCTCCTAGGCATACTGCTATACAAACATGTCTGACAACTCATCTACACCAGTTCCAGAGTTAGAAATAGAAAAAGAGGACAATAATCCAAAAGATCCAGTCGAGCCTGATCAAAATACTGCTTTAATAGCTGAAGAAGCTATTGCAGAAGACGCATTAATTCCAGAGGATGTTCCCACTGCCGATGATTCAGATAGCAGAGTCAAGAAATATGATTTTGATGGGGCTGGTTTTTCTATAGATGAATTTGACTCTCTCTTGGCAAAATATGATTACAACTTTAAACCTGGAGATATTGTAAATGGAACGGTCTTTGCCTTAGAAACAAAAGGGGCAATGATTGATATTGGGGCAAAGACGGCGGCTTTTATGCCCATGCAAGAGGTATCAATTAATAGAGTAGAAGGCCTGAGTGATGTACTACAGCCTTCAGAGATAAGGCAATTTTTTATAATGAGTGAAGAGAATGAAGATGGGCAATTATCACTTTCAATACGAAGAATTGAATACCAACGAGCATGGGAAAGAGTGAGGCAGTTACAAAAAGAAGATGCAACTATTTATTCAGAAGTTTTTGCAACTAATCGAGGGGGGGCTCTCGTAAGAGTAGAAGGCCTGAGAGGGTTTATCCCAGGCTCTCATATCAGCACTAGAAAAGCGAAGGAGGAGCTTGTTGCAGACTTTTTGCCTCTGAAGTTTCTAGAAGTAGACGAAGAAAGAAATAGGCTGGTATTAAGCCATCGAAGAGCACTGGTTGAGAGAAAAATGAATCGCTTAGAAGTAGGAGAAGTTGTGGTAGGAGCAGTTAGAGGGATAAAACCATATGGAGCTTTTATAGATATAGGTGGAGTTAGCGGTTTGCTTCATATTTCAGAAATCAGCCACGAACATATCGAGACTCCTCACTCTGTTCTGAATGTTAATGATCAAATGAAAGTAATGATAATTGATTTAGATGCTGAAAGAGGTCGTATTTCGCTCTCTACAAAAGCATTAGAGCCCGAGCCTGGAGATATGCTAACTGATCCTCAAAAAGTATTCGATAAGGCTGAGGAAATGGCTGCTAAGTACAAAGAAATGCTCTTAGAACAGGCAGAAGAAGGTGAAGATCCCATAATCTCAATGGAAGTTTAGAAAGTTAGATTATAATGCATCAGCTCCTTATAAAGGGGGAACCTATCTGTAAGATTAGTGGTATTTTATTTGACAAAGATGGTACTTTAATTAATAGTGAAAATCGGCTCCTAGCATTAGCAAGATCTAGGAAAGAACTAGCAAAGAAATTCTTCCAAAGAGAGGGGTACACTTCAGCAGAAATCACCAGGCTCAACTACTTATTATCAAAAGCCTACGGATTGAGAAAAAGGTCTATAGACCCAAATGGTGCTATAGCAATAGCTTCAACGAAGGATAATTTAATTTCAACTGCAACTATATTTTGTCTTCTAGGTCAAAGCTGGTCGAAATCATTAGAAATGGCAAATGAGATTTTCGAACAAGCTTCAAGGCAATCACTTAATTCGAAAATTAACAATATTCGAGAAGAGCTTCTTCCTGGAATAGTTAATTTACTTAAAAAGTCTAAGCAGAGAGAACTGAAACTTGCAATTATTAGCAATGACTCCAGGGCTGGAATTGAAAGATTTTTAATAAATAATAAACTGGAAAAGCAGTTTTCTTTTTTTTGGAGCTCAGAAGATGTCCCTCCGAAGCCAAGTCCAATAGCTATAAAGAAGCTATGTAAACTAATGAATTCAAGGATCTCAGAGTGCGCTCTGATTGGTGATTCAGATACTGATCTCAAAATGGCAAAAGCTGCTGGAGTAGCGGTTGCTATTGGATACACTTCTGGCTGGGGGAAACCACCTTTGTTGTCTGAACATCACCATCTAATTAATCATTGGAATGAGTTAAGTTTCAAATAATCTTATACAATAAAGTTATAAGTTATTAAAAGCCTTGAGCAATTTTGTTTTCACTTCCGAGTCAGTAACAGAAGGGCATCCTGACAAAATTTGTGATCAAGTTAGTGATGCAATATTAGATGCACTTTTAGAGCAAGATCCAAACAGCAGAGTAGCCTGTGAAACTGTTGTAAATACAGGGTTATGTCTAATTACTGGAGAAATTACTTCTAAAGCAAAGGTAGATTTCATTAATTTAGTAAGAGAAGTAATTAAAGAGATTGGATACTCTGGAGCAAGGGCAGGTGGTTTTGATGCCAACAGCTGTTCAGTACTCGTCGCATTAGACCAACAATCACCAGATATTGCTCAAGGTGTTGATGAAGCCGATGATAACAGTGAGAATCCTTTCGATAAAATAGGTGCTGGGGATCAAGGCATCATGTTTGGCTTCGCCTGTAATGAAACTCCAGAGTTAATGCCTCTGCCAATCAGCATTGCTCATAGACTCTCAAGAAGGCTTGCAAAAGTGAGACATCAAGGAGATCTTGAATACCTTTTACCCGATGGCAAAACCCAAGTAAGTGTCCTTTATGAAAACAATGAGCCCATAGCAATTGACACAATTGTCATTTCTACACAACACACAGAGACCGTTAAAGGAATATCAAACGAAAATGGAATTAGGGAAAAAATCGGTGAAGACCTATGGGATTTTGTTGTAAAGCCAGCTACAGAAGGGCTTTCCATTAAGCCTATAAAAGGAAAAACTCGTTTCTTAGTTAATCCAACTGGAAAATTTGTAGTGGGAGGCCCTCAAGGCGATGCTGGCTTAACGGGAAGGAAAATTATAGTTGACACATATGGAGGATATGCAAGACATGGGGGTGGGGCCTTCTCAGGTAAAGATCCGACAAAAGTAGATCGCTCTGCAGCCTATGCAGCAAGGTTTGTCGCTAAATCGCTTGTTGCAGCTGGTTTAGCTAATCGTGTAGAAGTCCAACTTAGTTATGCTATTGGAGTTGCGAACCCAGTTTCAATTTTGGTAGAAACTTTTGGGACTGGTAAACTTTCAAATGAAGAGTTTACTGATTTGGTTAAAAAGAATTTTGACCTAAGGCCTGGAGCAATTATTTATCAATTTGGACTTAGAAATCTCCCAAGTAATAGAAAGGGTCGCTTTTATAGGGACGTGGCAGCATATGGTCATTTTGGGAGACCCGATTTACAACTTCCCTGGGAAAATGTGAGAGCAAAAGCAACTGAATTAAGGAAGTTTAATATATAAAAAATCAAATCAATGCATGAAACTCCGTTAGTGCTTGGAATAGATCTTGGCACAAGCGGTGTTCGAATAGCTTTGATAAATAATAATTATGAGCTCATATATTACTCATCCAACGAATATCAAATCGGACTACAAAAATGTGAGGACTGGAAAAATAGTTGCAGGGAGCTTATAAAAAATATCCCTTCAAAGAAAAAAGAAAGAATTATTGCATGTTCAATTGATGGAACTTCTGGAACATTAATGGGATGTGATTATAACGGTGAATCTCTTGGGGATGCCTTGCCATACTTTGATTCATGTATCGCTGAACAAAATGCTATTCAAAAGAAATATAAAAATTTAAATTTAGCTAGTGGTTTTGGCAGAGCATCTAAATTAATTAATCAATTTGGAGACAAAATACTTCTCAGACATCAAGCAGACTGGATTAGTGGATGGTTGCTAAATGATTGGAGATTTGGAGAAGAAGGAAACAATCTCAAACTCGGGTGGAACATTCTAGAAGGCTTATGGCCTCAAGAAATTCAACAACTAAGTTGGCATAATAAGCTCCCAGAAATTCTCCCAAGTGGTAAATCATTTGGGAAGATTGCCTTAAATAGAGCCAAAGAATTAAACCTTCCGAAAGAAACTGTGATCATTGCTGGGACAACTGACTCGAATGCATCTGTTATTGCAACAGGCGCCTCATTATCCGAAGGGGTTACTGTTTTAGGAAGCACTATCGTTATTAAAAGTTTTATAAAAACTCCAATAAATTGTTTAGGGGTGACAACTCACCGTGTTGGCAATCGCTGGATATGCGGAGGTGCCTCGAATGCAGGTTGTGCTGTTCTGAAAAGATTCTTCAGCAATAAGGATTTAGTTGAACTCAGCAGACAAATTAATCCTGAATCAGATAGTGGCCTTATATTTCGTCCTCTTATATTTCAAGGTGAACGATTTCCTATTAATGATCCCTGCTTAGAACCAATACTTGAACCTAGGCCAGTTAGTGACTCTTTGTTTCTACATGGCTTACTTGAAGGCCTAGCGCGAATCGAAGCTCAGGGGTGGGAAAAATTTAAATCAATGAATGTTGAAATCCCCAAAAAAATCATCACAATTGGTGGTGGAGCTGGAAACCCACAATGGAGGAGAATCAGAGAAAGGTTAATAGGAATTCCTATCAGGACCTGCTCAAAGCAAGCTGCAGAAGGGGTTGCGAGGCTTGCATTGGAATCATTGACTAGATAATTCATTCACCAAAAATTCAATTAGGCTAACTCAGGTTTCATAAACCAACGATTCAGAAATCCAAGAAATTGCCGAATAGGAATTAGCATTGATATAAGATAAAAGGTGCTATTTGTTTTACTAGCGTTTTAAGCCGGGATAGCTCAGTTGGTAGAGCAGGCGACTGAAAATCGCCGTGTCCGCAGTTCAAATCTGCGTCCTGGCACCATTTATTCAAGTTGCAGTAAACAAAGCCGATATAAATCCAAACCTTCATCAACTTGCTTGCAAACAAATCAGTCTCTTAACTCATAGGGTTGTCGGCTAAAAAATTCAAGCAATAAAAGCTTCTATCTGTAAATTAAAATGTTGCCTAGATTAATCTTTCTATTAAGGCAACAAAAAATTCTCAACCTATATCATTAGAACTTCTAATATATTTTTTTTCAAATCAATGTTCCTACAGATCATCCTTGATAATCTAATGCTATCTTAAAGAAAAGATACCTATTAAAGATGCAAGATCATAATAATTCTTATAATAATGCAGATAGCTTTGCTATGCTATTTGATGAAGCATGGAAAAAAAATAAAGCTAAGACTGTAGACAATTTAACAATTGAAGAAAAGATAGAAAAGATAATTGAGGAGAATAAAGATCATCCTTTTATAAAAAATTCACGATCTGAAGCAATTAATGTTGCTAAATTTCGATTAAGGCTACTCCAACTGGAGTGATGAAGATATCTTCTAAATAAAATTACTTAATCAAATGTTTATTTTTAGCAGAAAAATTAACGCATCTTAAAGATTTTATCTTAGAAGGGAAAGTAATTAAAAATTAATTTACTTGAAGTAATCTGAATTTCAAATATATATTTGAAACTAAAATTCGACTAAAGGTTGAATAGTCATATAATCAATTAACTAAAGACTAGATCTTTTATTTTTATTAAATCCAGTAATCGTTGCAAGTGCAAACATTCCAAGCAAAGCAGCACCAAGCATCAAACCAGCCCCCTGACTTACGCCAGCACCAACAGCAACAATAATAGAATCACTAATTAAGAGACTGATAATTAACGCCGGAGTAAACAGACGCCAACGCGTCCCACCAATGCCTAAAGCGTAGCTAAGAAAATCAAAGAGTCCTGTCATCAGAAGTCCTGTCATCAAGAAGAAATTTCCTTCCAATTGATTTTGATTAAAACTTTCGATTCTATTCATTGCCTTCACTCCAACCAAACGACGAACAGGGTCACGACCAAATTTTCTTGCTATAAAAAAAGCCATTTGACAAAAAATAAGATCGGAAAGCACAATCGTTAAATAGCCTGTTTTGAATCCAAGCAGAGAGCCCGCCAAAAGCGAATAAACAGAACTAGGCAATGCAGGAAGAATTACGCTAATTCCCCGAAGCATAAGTATTCCAAAAGGAGCCCAGAAGCCCATTTCCTCGACAGCATCACGAAGAGGTCCTATCCCATAGGTCTGGATCAGCGAAACTAATAGAATAATTAATCCGACTATGAACGTAATTGAAAGAAACCTAGTAAACTTCTTCATCTTCAAATCCCTCTAACTCTTTTCATATTTTGCACCTGAAGTTACTTAGTAATATCAGAAAAGACTTTAATATAGAAACAACTATTAGGCACTCAGAATGCAAAAATGAAGCACATAAATATCAAATTGGTTCATTTTGAGCACTTAAAGCTCTTTTAAATAAATAAAAAACCAGACTATAAGGCCCAAATTCTTCTTATAGGCTCAATCCATTACGGTTTTTAATATAATAGTGATTATTATAATTTTATTTCAATAATAATTTTTAACATAAAAAGTTTGAATAAAGTAAGCAAGAATAGATATTGAAACAAAATTGCGGACCTTTGCTGGAACAATTATTTTTTTTTAAATTCATCTAATGACTCAAAAAATGAAAATTACTTTAAAGCATGAGTTAGAAGTAAAGCTATCCGAGATAGGTCATTCTCCTTGTATTGCATATGGGAAGAAGCGAATCTCAGGAAGCAATTTAATGACATATATTATGCATTGTAGAAGTAAGTGTATGCCTGGTCAAGAGAATTTATTTACCATAAATGCAAAAACTAAGCCTAAAGAAATAACTCATAAAAATATGAGAAGGATGCGTTCTGCCTTCAAGCGAGAGAGGTATTCAAATGAAAAAAATATTAGTAGAGGAAAATTAACACATAGCTCTAGAGATTTATATACTTACAAAAGGTTTGAACCTCATAGTGATGAGTCTCTGTTGATAGCCATAAATGAATCTTATAAGCAGGTTTTTGGCAATTTGCGTCCGATGTCAAGCGAATGCCCTCCTGAAATACAACGAAGACTACGGAATGGGGATATTTCAATTAGAGAATTTATTCGCGCACTCAGTAAGTCAGATTTCTACCGCCATCATTTTGTTGAAAGTGTCTCTCAAAAAAGGTGCCTAGAACTGAATTTCATGCATCTATTAGGAAGACCATTAATTCAGCAAAAAGAATTACAAGAAAGTATCAAGCTAATAAATGAAGAAGGTTTCACTGGACATGTTGATTTCTTGATTGATTCCTTAGAATATGAAGAATTCTTCGGAGAAGATATAGTGCCATTCCCAAGATTCTGGAATTCGCCTTGCGGATCAACTACATCAAGCTTTATCAATACAGCAAAGTTTAGGAAAGGGTATGCAACTAGTGATAACGTTATTTATTAAGGAGAGCTTATGTTGCATGACGATTAAAAGGCCAACTTCAAATCAAAGACCTGGGAACCAATCATCAAAGACCCCTTCAGGGAAGAAGATTCCAATGGCTATGTCCATGATGGTCGACTCTATGGTTAGGATGATTCAGAATGGTAGTCTCAATCAAACTGAATTAGATTCAGAATAATAATTCAAGCCTCCAAATGGAGATTGAGGAATTTATAAATAAAAGTGCAGGGCAGTGGAGCTCAATGAGAAGCGGACACTCCTTAGCCTTCAAGCAATTCGAAGAAATAGTTAGCAATATTAGAATTAATCTGCTTAGCAAAAATGACACAAGAGTAGAAGAATACCTTGATATTCTTGGGTATTCTCGAGAAAAAGTTGTTTCCCCATTTGAGATAGAGTGGATAGGCGAGTCAAACTGGGCAGACAATTCAGAGATTCAGAAGCAAGTCAAAGGGCATAGTTTATTAATTCCTATCAAATACTCAATCAATTCTGGAATTATTTTAAGAAGTAAAGGATATGCAGAAGACATCGAGGCCAAAACAGATTATGTAATTTTATCTGACGGAACAATTACCTTTTCTAGTGCCTACCAACAAACAATTGCAGAAGAGCGCATTTGGTTTATTCATCAAAATGTACGGTGCAGATCTTCCGTAATAAGATCTAAAAGTAAGGGTGCAATTCTTCAAACATCATTTGCATCTGAGGTTCGCAAAATATAAAAATTTATTTAATATGAGAAATACTTATAGCAAAGAGAAATCTATCTTTATTAAAACAATCTGTGGAAAGTATAGTAATAAGGCACAAGCTGATGAGGCTCCAAGATTGTATGCTCACATTAATATCTTCTTTAGGCTTTTACCTTGGTCTTTGCTAAAGGGGGTAAGCTTTTATTCAGAACAAAGTTATAACCATTCTCCTTGGTCACCATACAGACAAGCTGTACATAAGCTTTTGATTAAAGGTAAAATTTTCATTATGCAAAATTATAAAATAGAGAACGCATATAGATTTGCAGGTGGGGGTTTTAAACCTGAAATACTATCAACAATAAATAGTTCACAGCTTTCCCTAAGAGAAAGCTGTGAAATGAATTTCTACAAGTCTAAAAATGATTTTTATACAGGGCATTTAAAAAAAGGTTGCAATCATATTATTGAAAGAGATGGGAGGAAAACTTATCTTGTAAGTAAAGTTAAATTTGATAAGCACAATTTCCTTAGTCTTGATGAAGGTTTTGATATTGAGACAGGTCAGAAAGTTTGGGGATCCGATAATGGTTACTTAGAATTTAAGAAGATAGATGATATGTGAGTTTAGGCAATTATTCAACAAATAAGTTTTCTAATATGTACTTTGCTTTTAACCTAACAAATGTATTAGAATCGGTTTTTTTTTCTAATATTTTATCCTTCTTAATATGAAACTCATTTCTTTCAATTAATCTCTCACAACACATTAAAGCTGAATAACGACATAGCCAATTTGGAGAAATGCTTTCATCTAACCAATTATCAAAATTAGTTTTAAAAAGATTAGTATCAAGTTGGTATGACAATAAAATTGCTTGAGGCTTAAATTTCATAAATGGTGGCCAGGATTCATCTAAGCAATGCTCTATTAATTCCAAACCTATCTTCTTGAAATCTACTAAAGATATGTCCATATATCTAAAAAGAATGACAAGGCAGTAAACCGCTCCATAATCTTTTATTAATTTATCCCAATTATTTTCTAAAGCTAGAAGTATCTCGCTTGGTTTCTGTTCAAGAAGAAGCTTAAGAGAGGCGTAACATTGATTAAAGTCTGTGCTGAAAAGACCCTGGATTAATAAATTAACATTAGGAGGGCAGATTTGATTGTTAATTAATCTTATTTCCCTAGGATCATCTAGTAAAACAAATTCAATAGAATCTAGAATATTAAATTCTAAAAATTCACTTTGGATCTTCGGCCAAAGCAAGTCAAGAGCTCGTATCCTGAAGAAAGGTGAAATAGGCGTCTTAAGAACATAGTCTAACAATTTATATGCGTGTGAATCAACAACATCTTGAACAGCAGCTTGTCGGTCATTTTGATTATCAAGGTCTAAATAACCTCGTAAAAGTTCAGTATCACTTAACTTACCAGTCAGGATCTTTATCGCTGCTATTGATGCTCCCTTAGTTCCTGGAGATATATTATCTTTAGAATGAACTTTTTCTATTTTCGAGAGTTGTGTAATTGCGTTCATCTTCGCCAAGCTTTGAATAAGAACTCGATGATTATGATTTGGATTATCTAATAATGAGCCAATTAAATTGTGGAAATCTATATTTTTGCAACCAATTTCTTGTAGTGCCCAAGCAGAGTTCTCAACAATAAAAGGATCAGAACTTTTCAAAGTCTTCCCAATATATGGAATTGCTTTTTTACATTTCATTCTTCCTAATACCTCTATTGCTTTTCTCTTCGCAAGAAGAACTGAGGCTTCTTTAGAGTCAGATTTAACTAAATCTAGAAGAGCTTGTTCAGATTCAGAGCAATAATATTTTGAAAGGTGAAAAACTGCCTTGTAATAGTCGCTTGACAAAGCCAAATCTTTTATAGGGGTTTTCAGAATTCTTAAGGCATCGCTCTTGCTTAATCGGGGAAGATTATCAAATGGCCCTGCATTCATCATTAACAAAATCAAGCCTCTAATCAATATATGATTAAAATCAAGTTTTTCTAATTTATCACTACTTCATAAAACAGTTGCAAGAAGAATCCAAGCCAAGCATTGAAAACGAAGATACAGCTCTTAGTACAGAAGAAGCTGCAGATCTAGCTGCAGAATTAAAAACACAATTAAAGGGAGGGAAAAAGCCTGAGGGAGATATAACTTTAATTAAGAAGCTCATTACTGGACTAGGTGACAAAAGAGGTCTTCTAAGGAGAACTTTTGCAGAAAGCCTTGGACTTATTGGAACAGACGCTCTACCTGAACTAAGGAAAGCTTTGTTAAACAGTAAAAGTGTCACGGTAAGACGAGCAGCTGCAAAAACACTCAGACTTATAGGCGATCCTAGTGCTCTCCCAGATCTCTTATATGCTCTTTTAACTGATAAAGATCCAGTTGTCCAAGGTTCCGCAGTAGCTGCGATGGCCATTTTTGGTGAAGATGCAGCAAAAAGCTTACTGTTAGTTCTTCAGAATCCAAATAGTTCCGAGATGCAATGTGGATTAGCAAGTTGGGGGATCTCATTTATAGGAGCTAAAGGAGCAGAAATTCTTAAACGAGCTGCAATTTCAAGTAATGAAAAAGTTCGCGCATCTTCAATTGCAGCTCTTGGGGAACAAATTCAATTATGCTGCGATACCGAAGCAAAAGATATTCTTACTAATGCAATCAATGATCTTTCCGATGACGTACAAATAGAAGCCATTAAACTAATGGGTCTTCTTGATGACCAAAATTGGGATCTGAATCTTATAGCAGAAAAATTAAATTCAACTAATCCTCAAGTTAGAAAACAATCAGCATTATCTCTAATGCAATTAAATGCTATAAGCCAGAAACAAAATCTTAGGCAATCACTTCTAAAAGAAAAAGATTTAGAAGTCATTAATATTATAAATTTAAGCTTAAGTAAAATTGATACATAATATTTTTTATAGCTTTATATTAATTAACTTGCAGATTCCGCGACTGAAAAGCACTTTCTCTAACCATTTCATCTAACGAACTATCATTCACTATTGATTGAAGAAAAGGCTCTACAGATATTTCATTAATCTCAGATATAGCTGTAACTGCAGCCTTAGCCTTTAGGACATTTTCATCAAGACACAAGCATTTCAAATATGGAAGTGTCTTTTCACCATTTTGTCTTAGGAAAGAAATTATAGTGAGAATAATCTCAACAGATTGGTCATTAACTGCTGACTCTATTAATGTTTTTATTTCCGCCTCAAAATCATCAAGTCTATGGTTAGATGAAGCTATAACAAGAACTTTCAAACAGCTTACTTTTAGGTTCTTCTCCTCACTAGAGAAATACAATTCAATTACATCCTTAACAATGCTTTTACCAAAAGAGCCAAGAGCTTTAACTGATTTTCTCCTAAGTTCAATATTCTTACTATCTAAATTTCTCGTTAATATTTTGATAGATTCCTCAGGCCAGTGCTCTCTCATATTGAGAGCTGCAAGTTGATTTATATGAGGATTAGGATGATCAAAATCAGAAAAGATATCTTCTATGGTGGGTATATTTTCCTTAGGAGGCATTTATGGAGAAACTTTAAATTATATTTTAAGCTAAGGCATTTATCAAATAGTCAAGCAAGGTTTTAAACTCAGCTGCAGCCTGTTGATTCATATCTCCAGGAATATTTACTTTATCTCTAATATAGGTTAATGCTTCTATATATGCAGCAGTAGGAAGTTGGTAAGCCCTAATAACCTCACGCATTCCAGCTATTCCCCATTCATCAAGAGGGCCAGTGCCACCAGTTACTAAGCAATAGTTAATTAATCTCAAGTAATGATTAATATCTCTGGCACATTTATCTTTATTAGCTTGATCATAAGACTGTCTTCCATAAACATAATCCAAAGATTCAGATGTAAATCTATCTATATGAATAGCAAGTTTTTCCGCTGCTTCTAGTCTTGAAGCAGCTCTATCAAAAGAGCCCTTTGCCGATTCAATATCACTAAGTGTAGGGAACCTTGCTGAAGCATCTGCTGAAGCAATGACTGTAGTAACTGCGGATTTCATTTGTATTAACTCTTGAATAAGAAATTAAAGTTGTTCATAAAATTTCCCTTAACTTAAAGCACTAATGACTCGATCAAAATAAGATGCTGCCTCTGAAGCAATATCTTTACAATCTGCACCTGAGCCAGAATTAATTCCTTCAAACATTTTTCTCCCTGTATTTGTTTCCGTCATAATTGCAACTGTTGCTATTTTCATAATTTCAATTGCTCGAATAGCATTTGCCAAAGGCACCCCTAAAGCAAGGTAAGTCTCTTTGAGACCATTGATGCATCTATCATCCAATACAGATGGATCTCCGGCTAAAAGTGCATAACTTACATATCTAAGAATAATTTCTCCATCCCTAAGACAGGCAGCCATTCTTCTTGTTGGATAGCAATGTCCTCCAGGTTGAGTTAGGCCTGTATTTTCACAAACCATTCCAGAAACGGCATCTGCAGCAATACAAGAAACATTTTGAGTAATTGCAAGTGTTGCATCTATACGTTTATTTGCATCCGCAACATACTTTCTAAGGGACGCAAGCTCAGCGGTCCCTATGGGAGTACCTTTCGAATCAGCAGTTACAACAGCTCGTGAGAATGCATCAAGCATATGTAAATCTAGAAAACCAGAAAAAACATGTAATCAAAGTGCCTCCTAGTGGTAGGGAAAAGCACCGATATCCAACTTAACTCTAAATCTCACAAAGATCTGGCAACCTCAACTCACTCTGCAATGCTTCTTAACTGAAGACCTAAGGTTCCTAAAATCCTAAAAGATACAAATATTATTTTGACTAAAAAATTAATTACCAGAAACTTATCACTTTTTTGAGCTAACATTTCAGTGGATTGATGTATATGGTCTTGCAAGCTACTTCAAAGGAACTCACTGACTCTATAGAGCTATTGAAAACATATCGAGATCGGTTAAAGGAAGAGATTATTACTATGTCTCAAAAACTTCGAATATCTCAATCGACAATTGAAATAAATTTAACAGAAAATATTGAGCTTAAAAATATAGATAAGATGCTTAAAAAACTTGACGATCAAAAGAATCAGCTCTCTAATGAGAATACTGTATAACTTATTTTACAAAGCCCTCTCCAATACTTAACTATCCATATATAACTAGGCTCATATCAATACTATGAATAATAAAAGCACATTCCTTCTTGGCCTCAACCAAGATCAATCAAAAGCGGTTAATCATTATGAAGGTCCACTTCTAGTTGTTGCAGGTGCAGGTAGTGGTAAGACAAAAGCATTAACTCATAGAATAGCTCATTTAATTTCGGACTTCAAAGTAGATCCTGCTGAAATTCTTGCTGTAACTTTTACAAATAAAGCAGCAAGAGAAATGAAAGATAGGCTTGAAATTCTACTAGCTAAAAAACTAGCCGAAAGTGATTTAGGTCAACCTCTAAGTACATTGCATTTATCTGTGCAAAATGAACTTCGTACTCGTATTAAGAGAGGCATAACAAAGGATCTTTGGATAGGTACATTCCATTCATTATTTGCTCGTTTACTTCGTTTTGATATTGAAAAGTATATTGATAATGAAGGCTTAAGTTGGACTAAGCATTTCTCTATATATGATGAAACGGATGCCCAAAGTTTAATAAAAGAAATCGTTACTCAAGATTTACAGCTTGATCCAAAAAGAGTGGAACCTAAAAAGATTCGTTGGGCAATAAGTAATGCAAAAAACAAAGGAATGATGCCTGATACTTTAGAGGCAGAAGCTGATGGTAAAAGAGGAAGATTAACTGCTCAGGCCTATAGAATTTATAGAAAAGCACTAGCAGCAAATAATGCTCTTGATTTCGATGACCTGCTTTTATTACCTGTTCAACTTCTTAAACAAAATGAAGATACAAGAAGCTACTGGCATAATAGGTTTAAACATTTACTTGTTGATGAATATCAGGATACGAATTGGACTCAATATGAATTAATTAAATTATTAGTAACTAATGGAGAAAGCCCATCTCTTTTCAACAAATGGAAAGACCGTTCGGTTTTTGTAGTTGGTGATGCAGATCAAAGTATATATAGCTTTAGAGCTGCTGACTTTAGAATTTTAATGGGTTTCCAAGAAGACTTTAGTAGTAAAATAGAAAAAATAAATACTTCAAATATTGTTAAACTTGAAGAGAATTATCGTTCAACTTCAAATATATTAGAGGCAGCAAATAGACTTATATCTAACAACAAAGAAAGAATAGATAAGGTATTAAAAGCAACTCGTAGTAATGGTGATTTAATCAAGCTCACAAGATGCGACGATGAGATTGCAGAAGCAGAAGCATTAGTGCATAGGCTAAGGATTATTGCAGCAGGAGATAGCAGTTTAAAATGGGGAGATATTGCAGTGTTATATCGAACTAATGCACAGTCAAGAGTTATAGAAGAATCTCTAGTGCGTTGGAACATACCATATGTAGTTGTTGGTGGTTTAAGGTTCTATGACAGAAGAGAGATAAAAGATGTTTTAGCATACTTAAAGTTATTAATTAATCCATCAGATAGTGTCAGTCTTCTAAGAGTTCTCAATGTCCCGAAGAGAGGTATTGGTAAAAAAACTGTTCAGAATTTCACTCAAGCAGCCAGTCAGTTAGGTATACCGTTATGGGAAATAGTGACTGATCCAGAAGCAATTCGATCTCTAGGTGGGAGATCTGCCAAAGGATTATTGGAATTTAGAGAAATAATCCAAAGCTTACAAGCTCAACTAAATGTCTCAAATCCATCTGAAATCATTCAATTAGTCTTAGAAAATACTGGATATCTTAAAGAACTTATTGCCACTGCTACTGATGAAGCAGAAGAACGACGCAGGAACCTTCAAGAATTAGTAAATGCTGCACTCCAGTATCAAGAAGAGAATGAATCAGCTGACTTGGAAGGATTCCTAGCATCAGCTGCTCTTGCAAGCGATGCTGACAATAAAGACAACACTCTAGATCGAATAACTCTGATGACCTTACATAGCAGTAAAGGCCTTGAGTTTCCAATAATTTGTCTAGTTGGTATGGAGCAAGGTTTATTCCCTAGTTATCGCTCTCTTGATGATCCAGCATCTTTAGAAGAAGAACGAAGACTCTGCTATGTAGGTCTAACAAGAGCTAAAGAAAAATTATTCCTTTTTCATGCAAATGAAAGAAGATTATGGGGAGGGATGAGAGAACCTGCTATTGCATCAATATTTATTTCTGAAATTCCTCCTGAATTAATCGAAGGCGACTTACCCTTATCTGGAGGGACAGCTATAAGAAGAGAGAGACACTTAGATCGATTGACTCGATTAGATAGACCTTCAAGTTTTCCAAATTCTTCTAGAAATACTCAACTAACTCCCAGTAATGCAATAAGAAAATTAAATTCTGGACCTTCTCCCAACAAGCAGTGGGCTGTAGGTGATCGAATCATCCATTCCAGCTTTGGGGAAGGACGAATCAGCCACATTTTTGGAAGTGGCCAAAAAATATCTATCGCAGTTAAGTTTGGCGGAATGAGTCCAAAGATTTTGGACCCACGTTTAGCCCCAATACAGCAAATAGAAGATATTTAAAAGCTAAACCAATTAGTATTAGAAAAGTCTTTGTATAGCCATGCTCACCCCGATCAATCGGGAGTTACTAAATTGTTTTCCAGTTTTAACCGAAGCTCTTTTAGAGAACTTAGTTAAAGCTGCAGATCAAGCAGGAATCAAAAGAATTGCAATTGTAGGTGGAATTATCAGAGATCAGCTAATCAATAAAAGGCTTAATCAATCACCAAAGAAGTTCTTCGATATTGACCTAATAATTGAAGAAGAGCCAACAAAACTAGCAGAAAGTATAAGTAATCTTTTAGGTGATTCCAGAGTCAATATATCCAGAGTAAACCATCTCTATCAAACTGTTGAATTAAATATCGATGGCATTCCTGTAGATATTGCTAGAGCAAGAATAGAAAAATATCCAGTTCTTGCTGCAAACCCAAAGATCAAACCGGCTCATA